>NZ_JBATVM010000105.1:0-17217 GCF_049671765.1 Psychrilyobacter sp. | reverse complement strand
AAAATGATGAATTTGAAAATATTGAAGCCTTGGAAAAATTATCTAAAGAGGAGATTCCGTTGAATATAAAAAAATTAAAATCACTGGAAATATTACATACTAAAGTAGTCGATAAAGATAAACTTAGGGATGTTTTGAAGCAACTATAGTAATAAAATTAAAAAAAGATGATTTCTGTATTTTACAGAAATCATCTTTTTTGATCTTATATTATATATATATAATTTTTTATTGTTGATCAGGTTTACTTATCTCTTCTGATTTTTCCATACACTTTCTCATTTCTTTCATTATTATGATTAAATTTTAACTTTTTTGATCTTATTTATAAACTTCATATTTTTTATTACTAATCCATATAATCTATTTTTGGTCTTATTACGAATTAAAAGCCTCTTTGTAAAACATATGATTTTACGCTTTATTATTATTATATTAAGTGGTTAATCAAAAGTCTTTTTAGGTTAAAAATTATTCGCTTATACATGTTGAACTTATTCCAATAAATTACTATAATCATGTTGAAAAATAAATTGGAGGTGTAGAAATGGGAGAAGCTTTAGTAACTGTATTATCGACTGCAATAGTAATATTCTTTTTAATAAAAAGTGAAAAAAAATAGTATTACAGCCGATAAAATTAAAAAAAGGTAGAAGCTACCATTAAATTATTGTATTTACAATATTAAAAAAAACTTGATATTAAAGATATTGAGTATTTTTTTTATACAAATAATCATATTTTTATCTATTTAACTCATCCAATCCACTTTATGCTCTGGATTCCATTTTGTAGTTATTTTTATTAAATTTGTCCAAAAATTTATAGATGAAACACCCGTTATGTCACCATATCCAAACTTAGAATCTTTAATACCTCCAAATGAGAATGGCTCTCTAGGAACAGGAACACCTATGTTAACACCTAGCATTCCTGCTTGGAATTCTCTTATAGCCTCATCTACATACCTTCCATTTTGAGTAAAAATAGCAGCAGCATTACCATATGGAGATTTATTTTGAATCTTAGCAGCTTCTACAATTGTATTAGCATGTCTAATTTCTAAAACAGGACCAAATATTTCTTCATCACTCATTTTATCAATATCTTTCCAATCAATTATAGAAGGACCTATAAAATATCCTTTATCTGTTAAAGCTTCTCTTCCATCTAAAACAATTTCAGCTCCTGCTTCCTTTGCAAAATCTAAATAGTCACTAATTTTTTTAATAGCAGCAGGTGTAATAACAGGCGGAATATCTACACCGACTATCATTTCTCTAGATTTTCTGATAACCTCTGAATATACTTTTTGGATATTTCCAACTCCAATAAGAACAGACACAGCCATACACCTTTGACCAGACATTCCAAAAGCAGATGAAATTATATCTCTACTACCAGCATCAGCATTAGCGTCAGGCATAACAACAATATGGTTTTTTGCTCCTCCTAATGCTAAGACCCTCTTTCCATTGGCGGTTGATCTATTATGGACTATCTTTGCAACAGGAGTAGATCCTACAAATGACACAGCGACTATATCTTTATTATCACAAATACCCTCAACAATCTCTTTACCACCATTAACTACGTTGAAAATACCGTTAGGTAACCCTGCCTCTTCCCATAGCTCTGCCATCTTTGTAGCCGATATAGGTGTTAATTCTGATGGCTTTAATATCATTGCATTTCCAAGAGCAATAGCATTTGGAACAGACCAATGTGGAACCATCACAGGAAAGTTAAAAGGTGTTATAGAAGCTACAACTCCTATAGGTCTTTTTTCTTCTTTACAATTTATACCTCTGCTTACATCTTGAGATTTTCCAGAGATAAGTTGTGGTATCGAACAAGCAAATTCTGTTAATTCAATAGCTTTATCTACACCAGCATAAGCTTCTTCTATTGATTTTCCATTTTCTTCACAGTTAATAATAGATAACTCTTCTCTATATTTTATAAGTAACTCTCTATAATTATATATTATTTTAGATCTAGATTTTGCAGTTAAACTTCCCCAAGATGCTTGTGCCACTTTAGCTTTTGCTACAACTTCATCTAATTGAACTTTAGTAGCAGCTTTAAATTCACCTATAATCTCTCCATTAATAGGAGCATAGATATCATATTTATCTCCTTCACCTGATACAAATTCACCATTCAAATAGTTTTTAATTTCATTATATTTCATTCTTATCCTCCTAGAGTATTTCAGATATTTTTACTAACCTTCTTCTTGAAATTATAAAAACCCCCAAATTAATGTAATTGTAGTTTACACCAATTTAGAGGTCTACTATTTCCTAGCCCCAGCCTAATAGTTTATATTTTTCTTTAATTATTTTTCGAACTTCTTCCATTGGTTTTTGTACAAACTCTATTCTATCAAAAGAATCCGGGTTTTCTTGAAGGTAATTTCTTAATGTATTTCCAAAGGCCATTCTTAGTGCTGTTCCTATATTCATTTTCCCGATACCATATGAACACATTTTAGTGATCTGATCATCTGAAATTCCTGTTGATCCATGGATTACTAATGGAACAGAATTTAAATTTTTAATTTTTTTAAGTCTCTCAAAATCTATAATTCCTTTTTGTTCTTGCATTTTATGAACATTCCCAACAGCTACAGCAATGCAATCTACCCCAGCTTTTATGTGCATTTCATTTACTTCTTCTGGTTTAGATAGTTTTTCTTTAACTTTTATATCAGGATCACTATATCCTACACACCCAACTTCTACTTCGAAAGAAACGTTACATCCTTTACAAAATTCGTTGATTTCTTTAGAAATTTTAATATTTTCTTCTAGTGGTAGACTTGAACCATCATACATTACAGATGAGTAGTTTGCTTGAATAGCAGCAGCTATTTCAGATTTACTTTTACCATGATCTAAATGTACACAAACTGGTGCGGAAGATTCCATAGCCATTTTCCCGAACAAAGCTCCGTAATATTTAACATCCATAAAGTTTACAGCATCTCTATTTGTCATTAAGATAGCAGGAGCATTTAAAGATTCCGCTACTTCTATTACCATTTTAGCATCTTCATATCCAAAGACATTAAATGCAGGAATAATACGATTATTATCTATGGCGTCTTTCATTATGCTTGTAAGATTAACTAACATTTAATCCCTCCCCTCTTATTAAAATTCTTACTCTTAATTACTTTGATTCGGCAACAAAGAGTAAGGGCTTTTCTTATTTAGTTCCCTATATTGATAACAATAGTGGTTTTATTTACTTATATTTAACCCAAGAAGATTCATTATCTGAAGATCTTACACAGTTTTCAATGAAACGAACACCTTCAAGTCCTGCGTTGATATCAGGGAACCACGTATTTTCAAAACGCTCTTTATCTCCTTTGATTTTAGCATCTATTGCAATAGCATATCTTTGATATAGGTTTGACCAAGATTCAAATAATCCTTCAGCATGTCCACATCCAATTCTATCCCCTGAAACTGCTGAATCATCGTTATATAAATACCCATGTCCACGGTCTAGTAACTGTTTAGGCTTACCTTGAACCTCATAAACAAGTTGATTAGGATGTTCATCCCACCATGATATAGAAGCTTTAGAACCTACTATACGAATACGTTGCTCATGAATTCCACCTGCATTAACAGCAGAAGCCCATAAATTTCCTACAGCTCCATTAGTAAATTTAAGTAATACTGTAGCGTTATCTTCTAATGGTGCTCTAGAAGCAATGAAACTTTGCCTTGAACACATTAACTTATCTATTTCTAGATTTGGAACCATAACTTCTGCTAAATAAAGAGCATGTGTACCAATATCTCCTAGAACATAAGTCGGACCTGATGCTTCAGGAGTAACACGCCACTTTAGTCCTGGGTCATTTTTTTCAACTTCTTCAGAATGCCATCCATGAGCAAATTGCATATTTACAATACGAACATCTCCAATATCACCATTTTCAATCATTTTTTTAGCTTGGTGAACCATTTGGTGACCTGTGTAACCATATGTTACACCTATAACTAAATCATTTTTTTCTGCTATTTCTTTTAAAATTTCTGCTTCTTCTACTGTAAAGCAAAGAGGTTTTTCACAAATCACATGTAATCCCGCTTCAAGGGCTGTTTTTGTCATTATGAAATGGAATTTATTTGGTGTTGCAATAGATACAACTTCTATTCCATCCTCTCTTTTAGATTCTTCTTCAAACATTACTTTATAGTCAGAGTAACATCTATCACTGTCTACACCTAAGTTAACACCAAAACTCTTACATGCTTCAGGTTTGATATCAAAAGCTCCTGCCGAAAGTTGGAATAAACCATCTCTTAAAGCGGATGATCTGTGGATATAACCAATTTGACTTCCTCTACCTCCTCCAATCATTCCCCAACGTAACGGTCTATCAAACTTTAATTCTTCATTAAACATACCTATTTCCCTCCTCGATTTTAAGTTCTTATTTTTTTATAAATTATATCCGTGTTGATTTAAAAAATTAATACTCTTTTTAGCATCATCTAAACTACCATCAGCTAATAAAGGATCCCTTTCTTGTTCTATTGTGATCCATCCCTTGTATCCAATCTCTATTAAAGCTTCTTTTATAGCCTTATATTTCACTGTTCCAGATCCTATAGGACACATTACTCCTTTTTCACACCCTTTAAAAAAACCTGTATAGCTAGCTAGTACTTTTTCATACGTCTCTAGGTGAACATCTTTAAAATGAACATAGTCAAGACGATCTGAATATTTTTTTATCCATTTGTCAGGAGACATTTGAGAATAGAAAAGGTGTCCAGTATCAAGGCATAGTCCTATTTCTTTGTTATTAAGATTTTCCATAACATAATCTATCTCATCAGCAAATTCTATATATCCCCCTGCGTGTGGATGAACAACAGCTCTCACTCCATAAGATTTAGCTATTTCAGCAGCTATACGAAGATGATCTATCAATCTTTCACGATTTTTATTATCTAATCTAACGGCTTCATCTGGATGTCCTGCAAATGGATCTCTTATTTTATTGACTGCATCAATAACCACTAAATATGGTGTTTCATATCTTTGCCCATCTATTTGGGTGGGTTTTGGAAGTTTTGATAACAATTCACAAGTTACTTTTATTTTTTGAATAACAGTATCAAAGTTTTTTTCCGAAAGTAGATCCTCATATATAGTACCGGCCACAATAGTTAACTTGTATTTTTCTAGCTCTTTTTTTAATACATCAATATCTTGTGGTAAATAACCATAAGGTCCTAATTCAATGCCTCTGTACCCTGCTAAAGAAGCTTCTAAAAGGACTTTTTCATAAGGCGGATTATTTGGGTTGTTTGGATCTTCTACTCCCCAAGCTCCTGGTGCACCTGCAATTTTCCAAAACATAATTTCACCCCGTCACTTACAACTTTAAAGGTTGTATTTATTTTTTTCTATAAGCCTCAATGAAATTTTCAATTTCTTTTTCAGTAGGCATAGCTTCTGAACAACTATTTTCTTGAACTACAATTGCTGCAGCACCTGCACCATATTTCATAGCTTCTTCAACACTTTTACCCTTGATCATACTACTGATAACTCCTCCAGCATATGAATCTCCTGCACCTTGAGTTTTTAATGGATCTACAGGAAACACTTCCCCTAGTTTCTTCTCTCCATTTTTAAAGTAAGCTGTGGAACCATCTTTTCCTCTTTTTACAATAACTAATTTAGATGAATTATTTAACCAATGTTTAGCCGTTTTATCGTCATCTCTGTTCCCGGGCAGATCAACGCCTTCTAAAACGTCAAATTCTTCTCTAGTTCCTATGATTACATCACTTCTTTCAGCTGCTAAACTACAATATAAAGAAGTCTCGTCTAATGAGTTCCATGTGTATGGTCTATAATCAACATCAAAGAAAACAACTGTATTATGTTTATTGGCATATTTTAATGCTAATAATACTGCTTCTCTTGATGGTGATGCCGCTAGTGCTGTTCCTGAAACTACTAAAGCTTTAGAGCTTTTAATATATTCTTCCGACACTTCGTTCATTTGAATTTTTAAGTCTACAGCATCTGATCTATACATAATTATATTACTTTCTTTTGGACTTTTAATTTCTATAAAGGCTAATCCTGTTTTATTGTCATTTTTATCCACAACCAAACCACTTGTATCTATTTTTTTTGATTTAAAGTAATCTACGATATATCTTCCAAAAGAATCATCTGCAATCTTCCCAATAAATCCAGTTTTCATTCCATATCTAGAAGTTGCCACAGCTATATTTGCTGGAGATCCTCCAACTGTTCTAGTAAAAGTTTGTGTTTCTTCTAGTGGTCGGTTAAATTCATTGGGGTTTAAATCGACTCCTATCCTTCCAATAGCTATTATGTCTAATTTTCTATTTTTTTCAAATTTAATTTCTTTCATAGTTTAATTCTCCTCTTTATTTTAAATAATCTTATATAAATTTGTATAAAGATTCTTTAAAGGTATAAATTCTGATTCTATTTACTTGTTTTATTTCTATATGTATCAATAGTTACTGCCCCAACAATTATTATAGCTTTTATAACTTGCTGCCAGTTAGGAGATACTCCAACTAAAGTAAGACCATTGTTTAAAACTCCTATTATTAGAGCTCCTATAATAGTTCCTGAAATAAGCCCAACTCCACCAGTAAGACTTGTTCCACCAATTACAGTAGCTGCGATAGCATCAAGTTCATACGCTAGTCCTGAAGTAGGATTCCCTGAACTCACACGGGCTGTTAATATAATCCCTCCAACTGCTGCCATTAGGCCTGCATAACCATATACAATGACTAAAACTTTATTTACATTAATACCGCAAAGCTTTGCTGCTTGTATATTTCCACCAATGGAATAAACAGTTTTTCCAAATTTTGTTTTTGTAAGTAGAACGTGTGTAACTAATCCCATTAATAAAAAGATTAATACTGGTACCGGTAAAAATCCTATTTTCCCTGCACCTATATAAAGAAATGATTCTGAGATATTACTCACAGGTTTTCCGCCAGTAAACAAGAGAGCTGATCCCCTTGCTGCTGTCATCATTCCTAATGTTGCAATAAAGGGTGGTATTCCAGTTTTAGCTATTATCGCTCCATTAATAAGCCCGCATAATACACCAACAGCTAATCCAGTCATTATAGCTATAAAAATGTTATCTCCTGGAGATGCCAAGGTAGCAGTAATAACACCTACAAGAGCCACTAGAGACCCTGAAGATAAATCAATTCCTGCTGTTATAATAACCAAAGTTACACCTAGAGCTAGTGTTCCAATAACAGCAACCTGTCTGAATATATTAATAATATTTGCACTTCTTAGGAAAACAGGTTTCACTGTAGTAAACCCTATAACCATTATTAAAAGAATCAAAACTATTCCAAAACGTTTAAACAACTCATTCTTATCAATTTTTTTCTTTGGTACCTGCTCTAATACTACTTCCATCTAATATTTCCTCCTGGTTTTATTTATTCTGAAGCTAATTCCAATATTTTTTTTTGTGTTACGTCTTTTCTTGGTATCTCACCTGATAAATGACCTTCATGCATAACTATAACTCTGTCACTCATACCCATTATTTCTGGTAATTCAGAAGAAACCATTATAATAGCTTTCCCATTTTTAGATAAATCAGACATAATCTTATGAATTTCTGATTTAGCTCCTACATCAATTCCACGTGTTGGTTCATCTATTATAAGTATATCTGGATCCATCAAAAGCCATCTAGCTAGTAAAACTTTTTGCTGATTCCCGCCGCTTAAACTTCCGACCCTTTGTTTGATAGTAGGAGTTTTTATCCTCAATCTTTTTACCTGTCCTTCACATATTTTACTAACTTTCCCTTCATCTATCAGTTTAAGAGCATTATCATAATTTTTCAAATCTGATAAGATGATATTATCTGCTACACTTAAAGGTAAACATAATCCTGTACCCTTTCTGTCTTCTGTTAAAAATCCAATTCCAAGCTCAATTGCCTGTTTTGGGTTTTTGATATCTACTAATTTTCCACGTACATAAATTTCACCAGTTGTTTTTGGTGCAATTCCAAATATAGTTTCCATAACTTCAGAACGACCAGCCCCCATTAGACCTGCAAAACCTAATATTTCACCTGTTCTTATCTTAAAATTAACATCCTTAAATTTTCCTTTACAGCTAAGATTTTTAACCTCTAAAATTACATCACCGAAATCATTATGCTCTTCTTTTGGGAAAATTTGACTTACTGTACGTCCAACCATCATACTTATAAGATCATCATCTGTTAAGTTTTCTGATCGTTCGGTTCCTATAAAACATCCATCTCTAAAAATTGTACACTCATCTGTTATTTCAAATATTTCGTCCATTTTGTGAGATATATATATTATGCTCACTCCCGATTCCTTTAATTTTCTAATTATTTTAAAAAGTTGAGTGACTTCTTTTTCTGTTATAGCTGAAGTAGGTTCATCCATTATAATAAGATCTGAGTTATATGATATACTCTTTGCTATCTCAGCCATCTGCATATAAGCTGTACTCAAATTTTTCATCTTTGTATGAGAATCTAGGTTGATTCCAAGTTCTTTTAAGAGCTTGTCTGTATTTTCATACAATTTAACTTCATCAACAAATCCAAATTTAGTAGGTTCTCTTCCTAAAAAAATATTTTCTGCAACAGTCATTTCTGGAACTGGAGATAATTCTTGATGAATCATAGAAATACCCATTCTTAATGCCTCAGCAGGACCTTTAATTTTTAATGGTTTACCTTTAAATTCTATATTTCCTGAATCTGCTTTCAAAACACCTATAATAATATTCATAAGTGTTGATTTACCTGCTCCATTTTCTCCCATTAAACCATGAACGGATCCTTTTTTTATGTTTAATTGAACATTATTCAGGGCTTTTACACCTGGAAAAGTTTTTGTTATGTTTTCTAATTTCAAAAGATTTTCTGAGTTCATAAATACCTCTCTATGTTATTATTTAAGTTATAATTATATTAATATTCTCGATCTTTTTTTCTGCCATATTTATTTATTTTTAACTTTATTCTTTCAAAAAAAGAACAATACAATTTTGATTCATAGAAACTTCCTTTAATATTTGCTTACATATATAGTTAAGTAGAAAGTTTCTATAGATTTTTTTCATTTAACTATGACAATATAAACATCTATTAGTTTTTTATAATTCTTACTCCCAAATTTTAATATATTTATCAACGTTATCTATTGTTACTTGTTCAAAAGGAATCTCTACAAATTTTGTAACTTTTTCTCCTTTTGCCATTTTGATTGCAGATTCTACTCCTAAGTCACCCTGACCAAATGGATTTTGAAATACTGTAACTTCTAAAGTACCCTCTTTTACATATTTAAGAGCATCTATAGTCCCATCTACTCCACCAACAATAACTTGATCATTTTTATTAGCAGCTGTTAAAGCTCTTATTGCACCGATAGCCATCTCATCATTATTTGCTAAAATTGCGTCGATCTTTTCACCAGATTCTAACCAGTTTTCAGTGATTTCCATTCCTTTTGCTCTATCCCAAAGTCCTGAATCTTTAAATATAATCTTCATACCTGGGTTAGCTTTTAAATCTTTTTCATTTCCGTTCGTTCTTTTTTCCGCACTTTCAAAACCTGGAGTTCCCTGAAGTATAGCCACATTCCCTTTACCACCAAGTTTTTTTAATACATATTCCATCTGAAGTTCCCCTGCCATTATTTCATCAGACCCTACAAATACGTCTGAACCTTCAAAATTTCTATTTACTGCAATAAGAGGTATTCCTGCCTCTTTACATGCATTAACGATAGGTTTTGGAGCTGATGTATCAACCATTACAATAATTATTGCATCTACACCTTCTACTATATAGTTTTCAACGTTAGCTAGCTGTGTTGATGGGTCATTTTTACCATCAGTAAATATCATTTTTACTCCCATTTCTTCACCTTTTGTCCTAGCAGCATCATTAAGATATGTTTGCCACTTGTCAGTAAAACTACTTGATGCAAAACCGATTACAATCTCTTTCTCTTCTGAATTAGCGCTCTCATCCTTTTTTCCACATCCACTTAGCACCCCTAATAATATAATTGTCGATAGAACTAATAATAATACTTTTTTCATTTTATTCCTCCTTTTAGTTTTTTTTTATTCTTTTTACTTTTGTTTTGTTCTGCTTTAATTTTCAAGTTTTTTCTTCTAAAACAATACATAAATACCTGAAATAGAGTATAAATTTGTGTTTAATAGAGTTTAGTTTTAAAAACTTATTTTGTCAATAGCTAAAAAAAAATTTTTTAGTTTTTTAAAAAACTAAAAATATTTTTTTTTGTTTTTTTTAGTTTTGCTATTGACATTTATCGAAACTAATTGTAATATCATTAAAAACAAATAAAATTATTATTTCAGAGATTATAAAATATAAACAAGGAGGAATAGAATATTGAAAACTATTAGACTTACTACGTCACAGGCTCTTGTAAAATTTCTAGATAACCAGTATGTAGAATTCAACGGTAAGCAAGAAAAGTTCATAAGGGGATTTTTCACTATATTCGGACATGGAAATGTTGTTGGATTAGGGCAGGCCTTAGAAGAATACGAAGGGGACATGATCGTTCACCAAGGTAGAAATGAACAAGGGATGGCGCAAGCTGCGATTGGATTCGCAAAACAAACTCACAGAAAACAAATATACGCTTGTACTTCATCGGTAGGTCCAGGTGCAGCTAATATGGTAACTGCAGCTGCAACTGCAACTGCAAATAGAATCCCTTTACTTTTACTTCCAGGAGATACTTTTGCAAGTAGACAACCAGATCCTGTATTACAACAGGTTGAGCAGTCAAGCGATCTAAGTATAACTACAAATGATGCATTCAAAGCTGTATCAAAATATTGGGATAGAATAAATAGACCAGAGCAACTTATGACAGCAGCTATAAATGCAATTAGAGTACTTGTAGATCCTGCTGAAACTGGTGCAGTTACAATTTCTCTTCCTCAAGACGTACAAGGTGAAGCGTTTGATTATCCTGAAAACTTCTTCCAAAAAAGAGTTCACAGAATAGAAAGAACTCCTGCAACTGCAGAAATGTTAAAAGATGCAGTTGAACTTATGAAAAATAAGAGAAAACCATTATTAATAGCTGGTGGAGGGGTAAGATACTCTGAAGCTGCAGCTGCAATAAAAGATTTTGCTGAAAAATTTGATATCCCATATGCTGAAACTCAGGCAGGGAAAAGTGGGAATACTTGGGACGACAAGTACAATCTAGGATCTATAGGTGTAACAGGAACAGAATCGGCAAACGTAATTGCACAAAATTGTGACCTTGTCATAGGTGTAGGTACAAAATTCAACGATTTCGTAACAGGATCTAAATGGCTTTTTGCAGATAAAGAAGTCCTTCAAATTAATATAAACGGTTATGACGCATATAAACTTGATGCAGTAAAAGTTGTTGCCGATGCAAAAGCAGGGTTAGAAGCACTTTCTACTGAACTAGAAAAAATTGGTTACAAATCTGGATATGTAAGTGAAGTAGATGAAGTTAAAGAAAAATGGGAAACTGAATGGCAAAGACTTGCAGGAGTAAAATACTGCCCTGAAGAATTTGTTCCTGAAAATCCGGGAAAATTAGACCACGTATTAAAAGAAGTAGCAGAACAAACAGGATCTTGCCTTACTGTTACAGAAGTTTTAGGAACTCTAAATGACATTCTAGACGACGATGCAGTTGTAGTCGCGGCAGCAGGAAGTCTTCCAGCTGACCTTGGAAGAATGTGGAAATGTAAAACTCCTAATGTATACAACATGGAATATGGATACTCTTGTATGGGATATGAAGTTTCTGCAGCACTTGGAGCAAAATTAGCTGCCCCAGAACAAGAAGTATATGCAATGGTTGGAGACGGATCTTATATGATGCTTCACTCAGAACTACCTACAGCTATCCAAGAAGGTAAAAAAATCAATGTAATTGTATTTGATAACATGGCTTTTGGATGTATAAACAACCTTCAAATGGGAGCTGGAATGGGAAGTTTTGGAACTGAGTTCAGACGTAGAAATCCTGAAACTGGAAAACTTGATGGAGCGTTGGTTCCTGTAGACTTTGCAATGAATGCGAGATCATACGGAGCTGTTGGATACACAGTTAAAAATCTAGACGAGCTAAAAGCAGCAATAGAAGACTCTAAAAAACAAACAGTATCTACTTTAATTGATATCAAAGTACTTCCAAAAACAATGACTCACCACTATGAGACTTTTTGGAGCTTCGGATGTGCTGAAGTAGCTAAAAATAAAGAAATAGAAAAAACAGCTAAAGGGTTAAAAGAAACACTTAAAGAAGCCAGACAATATTAAGGAAAAGAAAGTTGTTGCTGAAAAAATTATCATATTAAAAATAGTCAATAAATATATTAAAATAAAAGGAGTGAAACAATGACAAATTCTAAAATGGACTTAACAAAGCACTTTATCAAATTAGGATGTGCACCTATTAACTGGACAAACGATGATTTACCTGAATTAGGAGGAGAATTAACTTTCCAACAATGTTTAAGCGAAATGGCTTTAGCTGGATTCTCTGGTAGTGAAATTGGAAATAAATATCCAACTGATGTTGAGGAACTTGCAAAGGCATGTGACATTAGAGGAATGCAAATCTGTAACCAATGGTTCAGTTGCGAATTTACAACTAAACCTGAATCAGAAACATTGGAAGCATTTGATAAAATTACAGACTTTCTTAAGGCACTAGGAGCAAAAGTTGTTGGTGTATGTGAAACTGGAAGAACTATTCAAGGGGATATAACTAAGAAGATGTTTGATGACGCTCCTACTCTTACTGAAGAAGAATTTGAAAAAATTGCTAATGGTCTTAATAAAATGGGAGAAATAGCTAAGTCAAAAGGAATGAAAATTGGTTATCATTACCATATGGGGACTGGGATTCAATCATTAGCTGAATTTGATAAATTAATGGATATGACTAATCCTGAATTAGTTGGAACATTGTTTGATACTGGTCATGCAACATTTGCAGGAGAACGTGCTGAAGATGTTTTAAAAAAATATATTGATAGAGTTGTACATATTCATTTTAAAGATGTAAGAAGCAACATATTACAAAGAGTTAAAGATGAAAAATTAAGTTTCTTACAAGCTGTTAAAGAAGGTATTTATACTGTTCCTGGTGATGGAGACATGGTTAATTGGGATTCTATTTTTGAAATAATTAGTGCTAGTAACTACCAAGGATGGATTGTTATTGAAGCTGAACAAGATCCTGCAAAAGCAGATCCTCTTGAGTACGCTATAAAAGCAAGAAAATTCATAACGGAAAAAACAGGACTTTAATTAATCTATGACATTAAAATTTAATTTATAAGGTTAAGTCTATAAAAAGAGTATTTTAAGTTTGAAAAACATTTTTTTAGAATTGTTACTACTACTACTAAATTTATAGAATATTATGTTATAATAACTCTATAAAATGAATTTAAATTCACTATATCTATTTTAAAATGAGGGGATAAATATGTTTGCGATGCAGAGATCTGAAAAAATATTAGAAATACTATATGCTAAAAAAACTGTTCAAGTTAGTGATTTAGTTAAACTTCTTAGAGTCAGTGATGTTACCATCAGAAAAGATTTAAAAAAGCTAGAAAGCAACGGAACAATAACGAAAATACATGGTGGTGCTGTACTAAGAAACTCATATATTTCTACTAAACCAAAAAAAGATCAACTTGCAAAGTTTGTTTGCAAACATATAAAAAAAGGTGAAACTATATTTTTAGGTTCAGGTTACGCTTGTGTCTCTTTCGCAAAGCAATTACCTAATGATTGTGAAATTTCAATCATAACTAATAATATAGAAGCTATCCCATATTTAAAAGACAAGTGTAAAACACTTATTTTATTAGGTGGAGAAGTTATTACCCATGATCATAATTTTTTTACAACGAGTTCAGAAATATATGAACAATTAGAATCATATAATATAAATAAGGCTATTACAAGTTGCTCAGGTGTAGATTTAAATTTTGGAATTTCATTTTCTACTGAAGCTAGTAAGAAAATTATAGATGCTATTTTAAAGAATTCTCAGAGTTGGTATTTAATGGCAGATAGTTCAAAATTTAATAATGTTTCACCATATAAGATCGCTGATATTGAAACACCTGAAATGATTGTAACTGAATCATTAATCAAAGAATATAAAAAATATATAAATATAACAGAATGCTAAACTTTAAAAAAATTGTAAAGAAAATAATAGAAGCAATGAAATAAATGATTAAAAGGAGTAAAAGATGAAAATTAAACAACCTGTTGGCGGATTTTCAAAAGGCTATAATGGAATGACTGAAATTAATGGTAAATTTAGTAATATGCTTATGAACTATGGTATATTAAACCTTGAAGCTGGAAAAAGTTTTAAATTTGATGAAAAACTTGAAAAAATAGTAATATTACTTTCAGGTGAAATTGAAGCAAGATTTGGAGATCAAGTTGTTAAAGTATCTAGAGAAAGTTGTTTTGATAATTCAATATGGTGTTTAGATGTTGATGAAAATACTGATTATGAATTAATTGGGATTTCAGAAAAATCAGAACTTGCATTAGTGAGTACACAAAATAAATCAGCATTTAAACCACATATCTTTGATCCTTCAAATACAACACAAGAAGTTCGTGGAGAAGGTACAATGGAAGATGCTGGAAGACGTATTGTAAGAACAAGTATGGATAAAAAAATTACTCCTCATAGTAATATCATGTTTGGAGAAGATGTTCAATTTCCTGGACGTTGGGCAGGATTCCCTTCTCATAGTCATAATCAACCAGAAATTTATTTTTATAAATTCTTACCTGAAAATGGATTTGGACTAGTAAAAATTGGGGACGAAGGGGAATTATTAGAACAAAATGATACACTTACAATTGATCCTGATTTAGTGCATCCACAAGTTGCTGCACCAGGATATGCAATGTATTTCTTATGGATTATTCGTCATTTAGATGGGAATCCGTATTTAGGACCTGACTTTGAAGAAGAACATTTATGGGCAGAGAAGCCTGGTGCTAAATATTGGCCGAACTTAGATAAATAATTTATAAAAGGAACTCTATTAAGAGTTCCTTTTTTTTAAAGGGGGTATTATTATGGATTTTATATTTAACAAAAATCGAATTTCTAATAAGAAATTGACAATTAAGATATTTTTTTTAATCCTTGGATTAATTCATATAGGAATAGGAGCTGCTTTATTTGTTTTGAGCAATGTAGGTTCAGATCCATTTAATGTTTTTATGCAGGGAATATCAAATCATACTATTTTGACAATAGGAATGGCAAATAGTATGGTTAGTTTGATATGGTTTATGATTATTTTTTTTGTTTCAAGAAAATATATACGTTTAGGGACTGTATTTTCAGTTTTTATACTTGGTCCAATGATAGATTTAGCAATGTTTGTTTTTTCTCCTATTATAAATAATGAGTTACCCTTTTCAATGCGTATTATTACCATGTTAATAGGTTGTAATATTATTGCATTTGGAGTAGCTGTAGTATACAATGTAAATTTAGGGATGGTTCCTAATGATATTATGTCTGTGATGATCGCAGAAAAAACAAAATTTCAATTTCGCTGGGTTCGTATAACTTATGATGTTTCAATTGTAGTAATAGGATTTTTAATGGGAGGTGTTTTTGGGATAGGGACTATAGTTTGTGCGGTTTTAACAGGTCCACTAATTCAATTTTTTATGCCTATTTCTAAAAAATATATAACTAAATATATAACTTAAAAATTATGGATTTTCATTTAGATTTTACAGGAAACGACTATGAAAGATTATTTCTCTAGTTTATTTTTTTTCTATATCTATCAATGTCATATTTGAGTTGTGAAAGTACTATGATCAGTCCAGTTTAAAATTTTTTCATTATTGAATTCTATTGTTCTCATGGTTCAATTAATGGTATTATTAAATAAAATGCTATGCCAATGTTTTGTTCAAAGCTACTTAGAAAATCTATATTGATATTTATTTTATTTTTATATCTAATTTTAGATTACAAAAATGTCTTTTGATTAAAAAAATTATAAGCAAGTAAAAGTTAAATATAAAAGATCATAAGTTTAGATATATTATTTTTATAAATACAGCATAAAAAAGGAATAGATTCTTCTATTCCTTTTTTAAAACTATAATAAATCTTATTTACTCATCTCTTCTGATTTTTCCATACATTTTTTCATTCCAGAAATGATAGACGATCTAAATCCTGTTTTTTCTAATTCTGCTACAGCAGTAATAGTCGTTCCTCCTGGAGAACATACCATATCTTTTAGGGCTCCTGGGTGCATACCAGTTTCTAATACCATCTTAGCCGATCCCATTACTGCTTGTGAGGCAAACTTATATGCTTTATCCCTAGGCATTCCTGCTAATACAGCAGCATCTGCCATGGCTTCTATAAACATAAATACATATGCAGGTGCAGAACCGCTTACACCTATTACACTATGGATAAGAGTTTCAGGAAGTTCTTCTACTTCTCCAAATCCTTCTAAGATCTGTTTAGCTATGGCAGATTCTTCAGGAGTCACGTTTCTATTTGGGCTCATAGAAGTCATACCTAATCCTACAAAGGCAGGGGTATTTGGCATTGTACGGATAATTTTAGCTTTATCTCCTAATTTTTTTTCAATTGCAGCAATAGTAACTCCTGCAGCGATAGAGATAATTACTTTAGAATCATCTACAACAGATTTTATTTCCTCCATAACTAGGGAAAAAATATTAGGCTTAACCGCTACCAAGATCATCTCACTAGAACTTACTAGTTCAATAGGAGTAGATGAAATATTTATTCCATATTTATTTTTCAAATAATTTTGTCTATCTTTATTTTTTTCAAAAACGTATATATTTTCAGCATTGTCAAAAGAATCTATAATTCCTTTTAACATTGCTTCTCCCATGTTTCCACAACCTATAAATCCAATTTTCTTATTCATCTACTAATCTCCTCTATAATTTTATTTGTTATCTAGATGTAACATCATGCTTTTTTATTATTCTAAAAAGTTTGTTCAGTTCTTTCTATGATCTCATCTTGGAGTACCTTATCTAAATTATTGAAT
>NZ_JBATVM010000104.1:0-2654 GCF_049671765.1 Psychrilyobacter sp. | reverse complement strand
GGAGATATCTCCCTTATTTTTGGGAGTGTTGCAAGTTTTGTGTAAACTCTAAAAATCAATGTAAAATTTCTATAAAATGGAGAGGTATAATTGTTTTAATTATCGCTTCTCCTTTTTAATATATTAGAACTTTCTTTTTTGTATGTCAAGGGCAGAGCCTAAAAATAGCCTCTTTCAAAAGAGATATTTTAGATTGTATTTACTTTAATCGTTCTTCAAAAAATATTTGCAATTGAGAGTAAATTATACCCCAATCTCTTCGGCGCCCGGTCCATTTCTGTGTGATATCCATCGTAGTAAGATAGAGAAGTTTGAATAGGCTATCATCTGTAGGAAAAATAGTTCTACTTTTGCTTGTTTTTCTTAGCTGCCTATTAAATCCCTCTATTGTGTTAGTTGTATAAATCAGAGTCCTAATTTCCTGTGGGTACTTAAAATATGTAGATAAATTTACCCAGTTAGATTTCCAGGAAATAGCTATTTGTGGATATTTTTTCTTCCATTTCTCTTCAAAATTATCTAATTCGAAAAGAGCAATATCTTCAGTATTAGCCTTATAAACTTTTTTTAGATCTATCATGAGCTCTTTAATATCTTTGTATGATACATATCTAGTAGTGTTTCTTATTTGATGGATAATACATTGTTGTATCTCTGTATCAGGGTAAACCGCTGAGATAGCATTAGAAAAGCCCGTGAGCCCATCAACACATATGATAAGAATGTCGTTTAAACCTCTATTTTTTAATTCATTCATTTTTAGCAGCCAGAACTTAGCACTCTCATTTTCACCAACCCACATCCCTAACACTTCTTTCATACCGTCCATATTAATTCCAATGGCTATGTAGACCGCCTTTTTAACTATACGCCCTTCGCTACGAACGTTGTAATGGATAGCGTCCATAAAAACTACAGCATATGTTTCTTCTAGAGGTCTATCTTGCCATTCTTTGGCAACTGGGAGAATCTTATCAGTAATTCTACTGATAGAGCTCTCAGAGACATCAAAATCATACATATCGGCAACATGGTACTTGATATCACTAAGAGTCATACCCTTGGCGAATAAAGATGTAACTTTTCGCTCAAACTCTTGAGTTATTGAATTTTGATTTTTTTTAATGATTTGTGGCTCAAATTCATTATCTCTATCCCTGGGAACAGAGATGTCAATTATTCCAGAACTGCCCTTTAAAGATTTTTTAGAATAACCA
The DNA here is from genome assembly GCF_049671765.1 of Psychrilyobacter sp. Taxonomy (NCBI): domain Bacteria; kingdom Fusobacteriati; phylum Fusobacteriota; class Fusobacteriia; order Fusobacteriales; family Fusobacteriaceae; genus Psychrilyobacter; species Psychrilyobacter sp. The sequence continues at coordinate 1,437 of NZ_JBATVM010000104.1, read as the reverse complement.
TTTCTAGAGTTATCTGTTAGCTTATTTCTATAGTCATATTTACTATAGCCGAGTTGCTCTTCTAATTCGCCTTCTAGAGCATTTTCTAGCATTTGTCCCATCATTTCTCTAGCTAATGCGCCAAGATCTAAACTATCATAACTTGGTAATTTTTTTAGATAATCTTTAATTAATTCTTTTCGCGCAAGTTCATCAGGCGATAAACCTTTGTCTCTTTTTCTCATGAAAAAAACCTCCGTTTTAGTGTGATTTTATTCTACACCAATTTGGAGGTTTACACAAAATATGAAACAGACCCTTATTTTTTTATACAAATATTTTTTAATCATGTTTCAAAGCTTCTACTATTTTTAATTTTGACCCTCTATATGCAGGAAATATACTAGATAAAAATATAATTATAATATTAGCTCCTACTATTAGGAGTATTTCTTTAAATTTTATCTCCACAGGAATTTTATTTAAATTATAAATACTATTTATTTCATTTATACTATAATTTTGTATAGTCCATAATGCTATACCTGAAATAATTAATCCAATAACTATTCCTATTACTCCTAAAAATAATCCCTCTATAATAAATATTTTCATAATATTTTTACTGGTGAATCCTATTGATCTCATTATTCCTATATCTTTTATTTTATTTTTGACAGACATACTGAGTATTACCCAAATTAAAAATCCTGCTATTATAACTATTAAAAAAAATATCAAGATCATTCCACTTTTTTGTAGTGATAGGGATGCTAATAAGTTTTTATTTAAATCTTTCCACGTTCTGATAGAAAGATCTGTATTTTTTTTGATTTCTAGTGCTATTTTATCTACACTGTATATATCATCTAAAAATACTTCTAAATTAGTTACAGAATCTCCTCCATAGGTTAAAATTTGAACTGCCTTTAGTGGAACTATTATTATAGTTTTATCATACTCTTCATAACCTGACTGGTATACACCTATTATAGTCAGTGCTATTTTAATATTATTAGGAGTAACTATTGTTACCTTATCTCCTAATTTTGCCCCTAAGTCATCAAAGAGTTTCTTACCTATTATAAATTCGGTAGATTTCTTTGCATCCATAGTTCCATAAACTATTTTTTTGTCCAAACCCATAGTTTTTTTTGCATCATTAAAATCTAAACCATTTATCTGTACTCCCGTTACATATGACCCATGAACTTGATTATATTTTAATATCCCCTGTTCTGTACTTTGAGGAACGACTCCTTTTACTCCTTTTATATTTCCAACCTTTGACTGTAACTCCCTATAATTTTCTATCGATTCACCATTTTTATTGATTATTATATGGGAAGTCATTGAAAATATACTCTCCATCATATTTTTGTCTAGCCCGTTAGATATACCAATTGAAACTACCAATACTATAATTCCTATGGCTACTCCAAACATTGCTACTATACT
>NZ_JBATVM010000103.1:0-8786 GCF_049671765.1 Psychrilyobacter sp. | reverse complement strand
ATATTATCTTTGTTAATCCAGGAATACTCGGCGAAACTGGAATGGATAAAGGAGCACTGATTACAGTTACTTGTTTGGCAGCCTTTATAGGAACTATGATAACAGCTCTATGGGTTAATGCACCGTTAGCTATGGCACCTGGAATGGGATTAAATGCATTCTTTACCTATACCTTGGTATTTGGAATGGGTGCAACTTGGAATGTAGCCTTAGGAGTAGTATTTATATCGGGAATAGCCTTTTTAATACTTACTATGACTGGATTTAGAGAAAAAATAATAGATGCCATACCTATTCAACTTAGACTAGCTGTAGGAGCAGGTATCGGATTATTTATTGCATTTATTGGAATGCAAAACTTAGGGTTAATTATAGCTAATCCCGCAACATTAGTAGGGTTAGGACCACTGACTCCCACTGTAATCTTAGGGTTGATAGGGCTTGTAATTATGGGTGGATTAGAGATAAAACAGGTAAAAGGTGGAATATTAATAGGAATAGTTATAACAACTATATTAGGAATGATTTTGGGATATGTAGAATTACCAAGTGGAATAATGTCTACTCCTCCAAGTATAGCACCAATTGCTTTTAAATTAGATATATTAGGAGCTTTAAAAGTTACTATGATTGGGCCAATATTTTCATTTATGTTTGTAGACTTATTTGACTCAGTTGGAACTATTGTAGCTTGTGCAAATGAAGCTGAGATGATTGATGAAAATGGAAAGATTGAAAATATTAGTAAGATATTAGAAGCCGATGCAGCAGCCACTGTAATAGGGTCATTATTAGGGACAAGTACTACCACTACATTTGTAGAATCGGCTTCAGGGATTGCTCAAGGTGGAAGGACAGGACTTACATCTGCTACAACAGCAACCCTATTTTTCTTAGCAATGTTCTTTACCCCAGTAATAGGAATAGTACCAGCATTTGCTACAGCACCAGCACTAATTATTGTAGGAATATACATGTTTAAGAACCTTATAGACATTGATCTTCAGAAGATAGAGATTGCTATCCCAGCATTTTTAACAATAATTTTAATGCCTTTAACATACAGTATTAGTATAGGAATTACATTTGGATTTATTTCATATGCAGTTATAGAAATCTTGTCAGGAAATACCAAAACTGTAAAACCAACTATGTGGATAATTGTTGCTTTATCTTTAGTAGAATTATTAAGTAAATAAATTTAATTTAATAGATGGCAGTTTCAGAGGAGATTCTCTTTTGAAACTGCTTTTTTTTTGTGGTATAATTATGTTATGAAATAGAGGGGGGGTTGATTATGAAAAAAACTATGTTCGTATTCGATTTTGACGGGACCATAGCAGATTCTTTACATATGGGTATAGATTTATATAATAACCATATAGCAAAAAAACTCAGATGTAAAAAAATAGAAAAAGGTGAAATGGAGGATTTAAGGGGAAAACACATCTATAAACTGTTAAAAGAACATGATATTAATCTAATTAAATTTTCGATTCTTTTATATCGACTAAAAAAATTAATGGCAAAAAAAATGGATGAGATTCCTCTTATAGATGGGATAAAAGAAGCCTTAATATCACTGCATAAAATGGGATATAAGATGGGAGTATTGACTTCTAATAACAATAAAAATGTAGATACTTTTTTGAAGCATTACGAATTAAGAAATTTATTTGAATTTATTTATTCAGAAAAAAATGTATTTGGAAAAGATAAAGCTATAAAAAAGATGATAAATATGGAAAAACTAGATAAAATAATATATGTAGGAGATGAAACACGTGATATAGAGGCATGTAAAAAAGTAGGAGTGCCTATTATTTCTGTAGGATGGGGTTTTAATACCACTTCTAATTTAAAAAAGTATAACCCTGATTATTTTATAGAGGATCCAAAGAGTCTTATAGAAATAGCTAAAACGTTGGTCTAGAATAAAAAAAGATGACTTTATATACAAAAGTCATCTTTTTTTGTTGGATCTATTCTCGAGAAGTTAAATTTATTTACATATCAAATATTTTTTCCTCGATGAATAGTATTAAATTTTTCTACCCATCTACGATTGGTTAACTCTATCTTGTAATTAATTATTTTGTCACTATAAGAATCTTTCTCTATACGATGGCTAATAGCTAGTGTATAGATTTTAAAATTTAAAGAATCTCGTTTTGTGTTTAAATATTCTAAAAAAGGGTCATCTATTTTGGACAAACCATCTGTAATCATTAAAATATCAGCCAGAGAGTATTTATTTTTTTCAATTAGATTTATAGCTTTTTTTAATGGAGAATTATAATCTGTTCCCCCAAAAAATCCTTTCTGTAAAAACTTTATTAAAATAGAAAAGTTAGTTTTTTTTGTGATCTCGACTTCTATTAATTCATCAGTACTACTAAATATTATAAGGTATAGCTTTCTTTTTTCCTTCTTACACACATTATATAGCTCGATAATGACACCCTTACTTATTTCTTCTGGAATACCCTCCATACTGCTAGAGGTGTCGATACACGCTATAATAGGACCCTTCTCCTCCCTTAAATTAACTTTTCCTGTAATTTCATCTTTGTCACTTTCTCCAGAAAGTTGATATTGAAACAGTTTTTTTTCTAATAATCTAGAATAAAAGATGTTTTTCAAGGTTTTATTTTTTAAATTAACTAACTCAGAAGGCAAAATTCTTGAAAGATCAGATCCTTGATTAATACCTAAGAGTTCTTTAGGAGAGTTTTTTTTATTTTCAATATATATAGGGCTATCTTTACTTGTTCCGTGAGTTTTAATTCTATGTTTATGACTGGAACTTCTTCCTAATTGTTTGATTAAAGTAATGAGTTCTGGTTTATTTTTTAGAGACTGACTTATTTGGAGAAATTTATTTAGATCATTTTGAGACAATTTTCCCTTTCCTAAATCCCACCCTAATCCAGGGATTAGATTAGGATCATGAAAAAGCTCTCTTGAAATTTTTAATTGATTATAATAATTAATTAAATAATTTTCCATTGTTTTTTGAAGCTTTGCCCAACTTTTCTTATGTTTTTCTATTTCTTTTAAAGTAAGATCAGCTTTTAAATGACTTTCTTTATTGTCTGTAGAATTTTTATAAGATTGAAGAAGACTTTTTAAGAGATCAAATTCATTTTTATCAAGTTTTTTTTGTTGTTTTATTAGATTGCTTTCCTCATGTTTATAGAGTTGTTTTTTTCTTTTTAATTGTTTGAGTTTTGTTTGGAGTTTATCTATTCCAAATTTATTTATAGGAATACTTCTCATTGTGAGATCTTCAACATCTTTTTTTATATCTTTTATAGGTGTCATACTATTCCAATTTTCTCTTAATTTTAAGAAAAAATCACTTACAATTTTAGAGGTTAAAGTAGAGTTGTTTTGAGTAAACTCTTTAAATGGTAGGAGGAGTTTTATACTTTTTTCCAAAGGTATTGAAGTTATTTCTTTATAGGTTTTCTCCTCATAGTATAAAAACTCCCAAATATTTTTAGCAATTTTTACCCTGATTTCTTTTGTTTCGGGGTAATTTATCCAAATAGGCTCCATAAATGTAAAATCTTTTATGATCTTAGTGGTAAATATGTTCATAGGTTGTCTCCTAACAAAACAATTATTTTGTTGAAGAGAATAGAATATTTTTTTTCTAAATTTTCCGTAACTTTTCTAAATTTCTCTAGTTTTTTTAATAACTCACTTTTTTCAGAGTAATTGATCCAAATATTTTCTTTTGTTTGTAGGAGTACAAATTTTGTTTCGTTTAGTTTTTGAATATAATTTTGAAGAGATATTATTTCGGTTTCCAAATTTGATTTTATGTTTTTAAAATCAACTAAGTTTTCAATATTGACTATATCTTTATCTTTTTTTTCTAAAAATTCGTCAAAATCATCGATAATTACAGGTGGGAGGTCTCCATTAATAGAAAGAGGTTTCCATCCTTCTAAAATTTGTTCTGGAGAAGAAGTGACCTTAGTTGCAGAAGATTCATAGTACCAGATCTTTTTTTCATCTTTTAACTTATACCCAGTTTCTATAAAACCTAAATTCCATTCACTCTGGGAAAATGAAGCTGTAACATATTCTCTATGTCCCTTAAAAAACAAGAAATTTTCTTGTGAATCTTGGAGGTGTATTTCTCCATTAGTGATAGTAACTTTATTTTTGTCTATATCATAATAGAGTAGTTCATTATTGGTGTTTTTTTCTTGAATTTTAAATTTTTCATCAAATATTTCTTCCCATCTTTTATAGATTTTATTAGAAAGATCAATTCTTTCAGAGTTTATATCTAGTAATTCTTCCTCTAAAATACTTACTATGGAAGAAAAATTTTCAAAATTATTCCAAAGAGTGTGCTTTAAAAGAAGGAGATCAATAACTTCAACTTTGTTTTTCCCAGAAGTATAAGCTGCTGTTTTTAGCAGTTTAACTAATTTCATCAATTTTCTATCTGAAATGTTTTCGGGGAAAAGAGAATCTGTTGTGAGAAGTTCAATTTTGTTTTTTATTTTTAAAATCTTAGATAATACCCCAGGGGCAATTGATATATTTTTACTTTTTTCCCAGATTTCATCAAATTCCATAGTTGAAAATTTCAAATTCTCATCTATTCCTTCATAAACAGTGTTATTTAAGAAAAGTAAACTAGGATCTGTTACATAATCTATTTGAACTTTAGTTAAAAAACGGTCGTAGAGGGCATAGAGCTCTAAATCCTTGGTAGGAAGTTCATTAGAGGCTCCTACAATGCTCCTTGTGCTCGCCTTTTCTCTAATAGAACCGTTGTGATAGATCCCTTCATTGATGATGGTTAGGAGGGAATTTAAGATGGAAGAATTAGCTTTAAAAATTTCATCCAAAAACCCTATTTTCGATGTAGGAAGGTATCCTTTGGTATTTCTTTTAAATACATCATTTTCTAATTCTTTTAAAGAGATAGGACCAAATATTTCTTCAGGAGTAGTAAATTTAGTTAATAGATATTCAAAATATTCATTTTCTGAGAATATATCTGAGATTCTTCTAGCAACTTCTGATTTAGCAGTTCCAGGGGGACCAATAATAACCATATTTTCTCCTGTCATTAAAGTTAATAGGCAAGCTTTTATAACTTCTTCCCTCTCAATTAATCCTCTGTTTAACACTTTTAATAATTTTTTTATTTTGTTTTTCATGTTGCACCTCTATTCTTTACTTTATTTGTAAAGTATTATACTATGAATAGTTGGATTTGTAAATTTTATCAAAAAAAATCTATTTATAGCAATAAAAAAACAGGAGATACTCTCCTGTTTTAATTTTGATTTATCTAAAATATGTTAAATTGAAATATTAAAATTTTCTAGCTTTATATGTTGTATGTAGAAGAACATGAGCTTTATGTCCATTAGGTTCTCCTAGGAAATCTTCATATAATTTAGTTATAGTTGGATTTTTATGAGAAGATCTATATTCTTTATTACTATCTATCTTATATAGTGCATCCATTCTTTTTTGTTTTGTTTCTTTAGTTTTTTCTATTGGCTGTCCTCCGCCACCGATACATCCACCAATACAACCCATTATTTCAACGAATGTATATTCTGATTTTCCGGTTCTGATTTCTTCCATGATTATTTTAGCATTTCCTAATCCATGAGCAACTGCAACTTTTACATCGCTGCCATTTATGTTTACAGTAGCTTCTTTTATTCCTTGCATACCTCTTACTGCTTTAAATTCTATTTCTTTTAACTCTTCTTCAGTAAGTATTTCATAGACACTTCTAAGAGCAGCTTCCATTACTCCACCACTAGCTCCAAATATTGCTCCTGCTCCTGATGCTATTCCAAATGGAGCATCAAATGCTTCTTCTTCAATATTAGCAAAATCTATTCCTTGAGATTTTATTAATTTTCCTAGTTCTCTAGTTGTTAATACAGCATCTACATCTGGGAATCCATATGAATTCATCTCTTTTCTATTAGCCTCAAATTTCTTTGCTGTACATGGCATTATTGAAACGGTAAATATTTTAGAGGCGTGAATACCTAATTTTTCTGCATAATAAGTCTTAGAAACAGCTCCGAACATTTGTTGAGGAGATTTACATGTAGATAAATGTTCTAATAAGTCTTCTCCATGTCCTTCTACATAATTTATCCAACCAGGACTACATGATGTAATCATAGGTAATTTTCCACCATTTTTAATTCTACCAATTAATTCATAACCTTCTTCAATGATAGTTAAATCTGCAGTGAAGTTAGTATCAAACACCTTGTCAAATCCTATTCTTTTAAGACTTGATACTATTTGACCTTCTTTAATACTTCCAGGTTCTAAATTAAATAACTCTCCTACACTTACTCTTACTGCAGGTGCTATTTGAACTATTACATGTAATTTATCATCATCTATAGCGGTCAATACTTGATCTATACTAGATTTTTCATAGATTGCTCCAACTGGACAGACCTTTATACATTGACCACAGAATACACACTCTGTTTCATGTAATTTTCTATCGAATCTAGGAATAAATTCAAATTCAGCTCCTCTATTAGCAGCAGCTAAAACATCTACATTTTGTACTTCTTTACAGACCTCAGCACATCTTCCACATTTTATACATTTAGAATAATCTCTAACGATAGAACAGTTAAAGTCATCTATCTCATGGGCTTCTACTATATTTTCATCTAAACTATTGTTTGAAATATTAAATCTCTCACATAGGTCTTGTAATTCACAGTTACCATTTCTATCACATTTAAGACAATCCTGATTGTGATTTGCTAATATTAATTCTAAAACACCTTTTTGGGTATCTCTTACAAATTTTGTATTAGTTTTTATCTTCATTCCTTCAGATACTTTTGTAGAACAAGATGCGACTAATTTACCCCATTCATTTTCAACTAAACATATTCTACAATTTCCTTTTACAGTTTGATCAGGATGGTGACACAAACTAGGTATTTTGATATGTATTTTTTTGGCTGCTTCTAGTATTGTAGTACCTTTTGGTACTTGAACTTCTTTATTATCTATAATAAGGTTTACCACTTATTAGACCCCCTTGGTTTATTATTAACTTAATGTAAATTTATAATGCCTTCATTTCATCTATCGAACTACAAAGTTCTGGTGAAAAATATTTTATAGCTGTCAGCATTGCAGTAGCTGCTGTTTGTCCCAGTCCACAGAAAGATGCATCTGTCATTATTCTAGAGATTTTTTCTATATTTTTTAAGTCTTTAGTTGTTGCAGTTCCTTTAGACATTTTATCTATTAATTTTTTCATCTGTCTTTTTCCTTCTCTACATGGAGTACATTTACCGCAAGATTCATGGAAGAAGAAATAACTAACTGATTCTAAAAATTTGATAACACTTTTAGTCTCATCGGCTACTAAAATAGCTCCTGATCCAATCCCAAATCCTTTTGCTTCTAAATCTTCATAAGTATATCTTGTATCGAGGTATTGTTTAGGCATTAATGGTCCTGAGACTCCACCTAGTTGTAAGAATTTAACATCTTTATCTCCTACAATCCCTCCACCAATATCATATATTATTTCTCTTAGGCTCATTCCAAAAGGGATCTCGTATGTTCCAGGTTTCTTTACATTTCCGCAAAGACTGATCATCTTAGTTCCTATACTTTTTTCTGTTCCATATTTTGCATAATTAGAAGCTCCCATTTTTAAAACGGTAGCAACTATTGCTAATGTTTCAACGTTGTTAGATTGAGTTGGTTTCCCCATATATCCTACAACACCTATTCTTGGCGGTTTCATTCTAGGTCTACCAGCTTTACCTTCCATAGATTCTATTAAAGCTGATCCTTCACCACATACATATGCCCCAGCACCTGAAAATACTTTTATAGTAAAATTAAATCCTGTACCTAATATGTTTTCTCCTAGATATCCATTTTCTTCTGCTAATTTTATAGCTTTTCTTATCTTACTATGTAAAAATTCATACTCTTCTCTTATATAGATAAAACCTTCTTTAGCTCCAAATGTATATCCAGAAATAGCTAATCCTTCGATTACCTTATACGGGTCTTTAACCAATAACTCTCTGTCTTTAAAAGTTGCTGGTTCTCCTTCATCTGCATTACAAAGGACATATTTTATATCAGCGTGATTTTTTCTTCCACCATTCCATTTTTTACCTGTAGGATATGCTGCTCCTCCTCTTCCACGTAATCCAGAGGTGTTTAATTCATCGATTATGAAATCTTTTCCTTTTTTCAAGGCATTTTTTAATCCTTGAAATCCTCCATTTTCAATATATTTATCGATTTCTTCTACTTTATATGTGTTAAAATTTTCAGTAATTACTCTTTGAGTTCTATTCATGAATATCACCTCTTAATTTGCTAACTATGCTTTTTATCTTACTTTCTGTTAAGTTTCCATAGACTACTTTATTGACTCTCATAGCTGGTGAAACATCACAAGCACCAAAACAAGGTGTATATTCTAATGTAAACATCTTATCTTGAGATGTTTGCCCTACTTGAATACCAAGTTCACTTACCAAAGCTTTTTCAATACTTTCTTTATCCGTTATTTCACAGACTGTACTGTTACAAAGTTGTATGAAATATTTTCCTTTAGGCTTATCATTTAATTCAGAAAAAAATGTTATTACTTCATAGATTCTAGTTTTAGAAATTTTCATTTCAATAGCTACATATTTGGCCATCTCTTCAGAAATATATTTTTCTTCGTTAAGTTTTTGAACTTCCTGTAATATAGGTATTAAAGAAGTGTCTTT
>NZ_JBATVM010000102.1:0-22916 GCF_049671765.1 Psychrilyobacter sp. | reverse complement strand
ATTTTAACTGCCACAGCCTTTGGTGGTTGTACTGCCAAGGAAACAAAACCCGAGTTAGGAACCAATGTAAACTATGAAAAAATGAAAGAATATCCTAAATGGGTAATTCAACCTAGTTATGATAAAGGAATTGCTGGAATAGGATCAGCTAAGATGACAGATCTAGGATTTGATTTTGCAAGGAAGGAAGCCATGGCCAGTGCAAGACTTGATTTAGGAGGACAAATTAAAACTAAAGTTGATGGATTATTTAAAGCTTATACTAGTAAAATAGGGGTAGGAGAATCTACTAGTGTAGATGCTCTTTCAGAAAATATAACAAAAGAATTGGTCAGTGTAGATCTGAAGGGAGCGTCTCTAAAAGAAACTTGGATATCTCCTCAAGATGAATTATTTGTTTTGATGACTGTAGATAATGAAAGATTGATTGAATCTACAACAAAAGCTATAAATAACCCAAATAATTATACAGATGAAAATTTAAAATTAAAAATAAAAGCAGAATCTTCACAGGCTGAATTAGAAAAGGAACTAAATACTTATTTTGGAGACTCTAACAACGAAATTGATCCTGTTAAAGAAATGAAAGAAGTTAAAGATGAAACTCAGGATGAAACTATAGAAACAAATTCGGAGGATAAACTATGAAAAAAATAATGATATTATTTTTAGGTGTTCTTATGACCATCTCAAGTTTTTCAAAAACTTTAGAAGGAGTAGGAAGAGGAAATAGCGAAGTCAATGCAAAAAAAGAAGCTATGGCAGATCTATCAAATCAAATACAGGTAACTATAAAAAGTGATTTTACCAGTAACAAAAGCCTAACTAACGGACAGTCAAATAGAGAGGTTTCGTCTGGGATATCTACTATTTCAGAAACTAATCTTTTAGGTGTAGACTTCAAAGTTAAGAAAAAATGGTTTAGATCAAAATATACTGCCACTGCTACTTTAGACGAAGCAAAGATGGTTTTGTATGAAAAAAAAGCCAATCAACTTAGAGGTTTGATTAATAATAATTATATGCAATTTTCTCAGACAGAAGATTTAAATCTTAAAAAGAACTATTTAACTAGTGCTCTAAAAAGCTATGATGAGTTTGAATCATATAGAAATGTAGCTATTATACTGGGTAGTGCTAAAATTTATAATTTACCATATACAAAGACTCAGATAAGAAATGATCTTGAATCAATAGAAAAACAAATTAATAGTAACAGTTTATATAATGGAGTAAATATTCTGTACGTTAAGAGTAGTGGTAAATTTGATAAAGATTCTAAAGAGTATTTTGATAATTATTTTTACTCTATGTTAGCATCTATCTCTCGCGAAAATGATGATAAGGTAGCAGTTACGAGTAATAATGATTCTTCAGTAAATACTTTGGTTAAAGTGGTGTTAAACAGTAATCATACATCGATTACCCCAGCAGTTTATTACAATAAAAAAATGATTACCCCAGAATCTTTTATAACAACGTTAAATATTACAGTAGGATTATACAATAAGAAAAAAGTAGAAAATTTACTTACTATTAGTGCTAGTGGAGAGGGAATCGATGAAAACTCAAAGGAAATTGCCTATGAAAAAGCAGTGAAAAATGGATTTGAGCAAATGAAAGAAAAATTAAAAAAATCGTTAATAAAGTAATCTTTAAAAATAAAAAATGAGTGATTTTCCACTCATTTTTTATTTTTAAAGATTTTAGTGTAAGAAAATGATGTTACTCAAAATAAATAAGATTAAATTCTATAAAGAGAGAAAAAGTAGGAGGAGAAATGGCAAAAATATTTAAATTTAATGAAGAGGCACGGGAGAAATTGAAAATAGGTGTAGACACCTTAGCAAATACAATAAAAGTTACTCTAGGACCCAAGGGAAGAAATGTAGTTTTAGGAAAGCAATATGGACCTCCACTTATAACAAATGATGGGGTATCCATTGCAAAAGAGATTGAATTAGAAGATATATTTGAAAATATGGGAGCAGAATTAATAAAAGAAGTAGCTATAAAAGCCAATGATGTGGCAGGTGACGGAACTACTACAGCTACAGTACTCGCTCAAGCAATTGTAGAAGAAGGTTTAAAAGTTGTTTCTCAAGGTGCAAATCCTGTTTTTATAAAAAAAGGGATAGAGCTTGCAACAATTAAGGTGATGGAACTCCTAAAAGAGAGAAGCAAAACCATTGAAAACAAAGAGGAAATCATCCAAGTCGCAACTATATCGGCGGGAGATGAAGTTATAGGGAAATTAATAGCTGATGCCATAGAAAAAGTAAGTGAAACAGGTGTGATTACTGTAGAAGAGGCTAGCTCAATAGAAACTACCTTAGATGTAGTAGAAGGTATGCAATTCGATAAGGGATATCTCTCTCCATATATGGCAACTGATACAGAAAAGATGATAGCGGTTATAGAAAATCCATATATATTAATAACAGATAAAAAGATAAAAAATATGCAAGATATCCTGCCTATTTTAGAAGAATGTATAAAAGGTGGGAAACCTTTACTGATAATTGCTGAAGAGATTGAAGGAGAAATTCTAAATACCCTTGTATTGAATAAATTAAGGGGAACCCTAAGTGTTATAGCAGTAAAACCTCCTGCCTTTGGAGATAGACGTAAAGCTATTTTAGAAGATATAGCAATTCTTACTGGAGGAACTTTGATATCTAATGAAAAAGGTATGAATATATCTGATACTATAAGTTTACATCTAGGAAGTGCAACTAAGGTAAAGATAACTCAAGATAGTACTGTTATTGTAGGAGGACTAGGAAATGAGGGACTAGTTCAATCAAGATTAAAGCAATTAAAAACTCAAATAAGTGAGTCTACTTCTGAATATGATACGGAAAAACTACAGGAGCGTCTGGCAAAGCTATCTGGTGGAGTAGGAGTTATTCGTGTAGGAGCAACTACTGAAACAGAATTAAAAGAGAAAAAACTAAGGATTGAAGATGCACTAAATGCTACAAAAGCAGCGATTTCAGAGGGAATAGTCCCTGGAGGAGGATGTGTATTAGTGGATATCTCTAAACAATTAAAAATCTTAGATTTAGGAGATTCAAAGGAGATAAAACAAGGAGTAGGTATAATTGTTAGATCTCTTTTGGCACCTCTAAAACAAATAGCTGAAAATGCTGGATTTAATGGAGGAGATATAGTCCAAAAAGTCATGGATTTAGATTCTGAAATTGGATTTGATGCACTTAGTTGTGAGTATGTTCATATGGTTGAAAGAGGGATAATTGATCCTACCATGGTAACTAGATCGGCTATACAAAGTGCAGCTTCTATAGCAGCTCTTATACTTACCACTGAAGTGCTGGTAGGAGAGGTAATAAAGGAGGAGGCTCCTATAATGCCTATGATGTAGGAGTTTTGCTACATTATGTATAATCCGATATATCCTAAAACTCCTGAAGAGATAATGAGAATAACTGGATTAATTTTTTTCTTATAAGCTATTCCAAACATAAGAAGAGAAATAGCAATTGTCTTTATTTCTATCTTATTTTCGATTAACCAAGTAGCACGCGCAATCATGTATCCAGCATATAAAATTAAGGCTGTGGTTAAAGACTTTAAAACAAAAAAAATAGCTCTCTTATAGATATTTTCCTCTAATTGCTGTAAGACTTTAGCTAAAATAAGGATAACTATGATAGATGGCAGTGCAAGAGCAGTTGTTGCAACAACTGCTCCTGGGATGCCAGCTACTTTATTTCCTACAAATGTCGCGGTATTCATAGCTATAGCACCAGGAGTCATTTGAGAGATAGACAATACATTAAGAAATTCATCATATCCCATAAATCCATTTTTTTCTAATTCATTTTGTAAAAGAGGGATAGAAGCCAATCCTCCTCCAAAGTTAAATAATCCTATCTTAAAATACATGGTAAATAGTTTTAGGAGAGTCATAAAATAAGTCATTTATTTTACCTCCAAGATAGATTTCACTCTATTTGGAAACAAAAAAGTAGCTGTAGCTCCAAGCAATGCCCCAAAAATAATAAGCGAAATAGGGCTGATATTAAATATCAATAATAAAATAAATGCAATTATAAAGATAATATAACTTATCTTAGATATAAAACTTTTTTTGCATATTTTTAAAGTTGAACTTGCGATAAGACCTATGATACAAGCTCTAATTCCTAAAAAAATGCTATTAATCACTGGATTATCAAAGGAATTTCCTAGAAAATTATAGATTAATGTAATAATTATAAGGGATGGAAATATAATTCCAAGGGAGGCTACGAACCCACCTAATTTTCCAGCTTTTTTATTTCCTATAAATGTAGAGGCATTTATAGCTATGGTTCCGGGAGTCATCTGAGAGATTACAAACATCTCCATAAGTTCGTCCTCTGTGATCCATCCTCTTTTTTCCACCAATTCTTTTTCTATGAGGGGTAACATTGCGTATCCTCCTCCAAAGGTAAATGAACCTATCTTAAAAAAAGAAATAAATAATTTTATCAACATATTAAGACTCCTTTAAAAATCAAATCTATATCCTAATCCCAATGTAACTCTGCTATGATCTATATTTTTTTTTATATTATTATCTGTTTTAGCTGTATTAATCTGGTAAGAAAGTTCTATTATAAATTGCTCTATCTCAAATCCCCCACCTATAGCTCCATAAAATCCAACTGGATTTACTTTTTCATCTATACCTCTTAGCCCACTTTCGGTTTGGTTAAAAGAAAATCCGATATTTGTTTTTAAAAATGGTTGAATGGTCCCATCAGTATTAAATTGATATTTTATTGCACCATATACTGGTACTGATGTATATAATTCACTAGAATTTCTATCTAAATTTTTAGTTGCACCATGTTTTTGATAACCGATACCTAACCCCATATATGTATTAGGATATGTCTCTTTTAATCCTTCAAAAATAAATTCATAACCAATTTTTGACTCTTTTCCAAAAAGCTCAGTTCCATTTCTTTCTACACTGTTATATGTCCCATTGAAATTGCTACCTATCCTACTCTCTATGATATTTCTACCCGCACCATAGGCTGTATTAGCAGTAAGTATAACCAATAAAGTTAATAATTTTATCTTTTTCATCTTGCCCTCCTACTTTTTTTGTTGTATTTTTTTTACTAAGTTTAAATTTATCTTTCTAGGAATAAATTTTGTAAAAGCTATCATGAATTTATTTAAATTCCCATGAATGAGGATATCTTTTTTAGTATTTATATTTTTATAAAGGTACTTTGCGACATCTTCAGGATCGGCTATATGAAAATTTTTAAAGTGGACTTTTTCTATCTTATCCATTTTTTCAAAGGAAGTCTTTGTAGGACCTGGACATAGAGTAACTATCTTTATATTACTATCTCTTAGTTCTTCTGCTATACCTTCAGAAAAATTTAATAGATATGATTTTGTCCCGTAGTAAACACTCATAAGTGGTCCACTCTGAAAACTGGCTGTAGAGGCTATATTAAATATTTTTCCACTTTTAGTTTTTATCATATCCTGTAAAAATAATTTTGTAAGGATGGTAGGAGTAATTATATTTAAGTTTATTAGATCCATATCAGCTTGTGTATTTTTTTCTAAAAAATTACCGTGATATCCTATACCTGCATTATTTATAAGAATATCTACTTTTAACATTCTTTCTTTTATTATTTTATATAAGTTTGTAGCTCCTACTTCCCCTGATATATCCAAAGGTATTATTTTTACATCTATCTTGTATAGTAGATCTAATTTTTCTTTTAGGAGGGCCAATGTTTTTTTATTTCTAGCCACTAAGATCAGATTATGATTGTTTTTAGCAAAGATAAGGGCTAAATTCAATCCGATTCCTGAGCTAGCTCCTGTTATAAGTGTATATTTCAAAGTTCCTCCCATGTTTAAAAAGTATAAATTGTTAATGAAATCTAAATCAGTCTCTTTATTATATCATAAAAAAGAGACTGATTTATATATAATCAGCCTCTTAACTTTTTATTCATTTAGATGTTTTACCCGATTATTATGTTTGATACAAAATTCCTTGAATTTTTTCGATTCTAAAGGTTTTGTAAAGAAATATCCTTGGGCAGAATCACAGTTTAACTCTTTTAAAAGGTTCAAAGTATCTAGATCTTCAACACCTTCGGCTATAATTTTTAATCCTAGAGATTTTCCTAAATCAATAGAAGATTTAACTATATTGTAATCTCTTTGATCGGTTGTCATATTTTTTATAAACATTTTATCTATTTTTAGTTTATCGAATGGAAGGTTTCTTAGATAAGATATTGAAGAAAAACTAGTGCCAAAATCATCTAGGGCAAAGTTGATGCCATATTTTTTTAAACATTTCATAATTGAGTTTATCTCTTTAAAATCCTCAATTAAATTTCTCTCTAAAATTTCAAACTCTAAATTTTTTAAACTTCTATTGTAATTTTGTATAGTGTTGATAACTGATTTATTTTTAAGACATGTTATAGGTGTGTTTAAAGCTAATTTTATATGGAATCCGTTACTTTCCCATTCTTCTTGAGTTTCAAGGGAAGTTTGGATCAACCAATTTGTAAAAGTATTTATTAAATTAGTCTTTTCCATATATGGCATAAATAAATCTGGAGAAATAACTCCTTTCGTAGGATGGATCCATCTTATCAAGACTTCAGCGTTGCTTATTAAACCAGTTTTAACCGCTACCTTAGGGTGAAAATAAAGATAGAATTGATTATTTTCAATTGCAGTAGGTAATTCGTTTAAAATAGAAAGTTTTTTGTTGTGAAGATTATTGATATTATCGTTAAAATAATAATATGAAAATAGATTTTTCCTTGAATAAGCTCTTGCAATCTCTGCATTTTGTAATAAGCTTTTATGTGTATCTACAAATTTTGCAACTCCGATACTTAGTTCAGGATATATCAAGATATTACCTATGAAGATATGTTGTTCTATGATCTTCACTTTTTTTTCAAAAGAATAGGGGTTGTAATTATCCATTAATAACCCAAAAGAATTATCTCTAAAATGAAAAACTTTAATCTTATCTTGGGATACCTTTTTAAAGTTAAGAGATAAAATTTTTATAAAATCTTCTAAGATAAAGTTCCCATATTCATTGAGAATTTGATTGAAGTTTTCAATTTCAAAAACAGCTAAATATTTACCATGGAGATATTCTTTAGGGGTGAAAAAAGTATCAAAGCATTTTCTATTGGATATGGTTGTAATTCGATTACAAAATGTTAATTTTTCAACTTCTTTTAAAGTTTTTAAGATTGTATCGATAATAAATCCATTTACAGTACCTACGATAACAAAAAATAAAAGTCTATATACCCAATTTTCAGTAGACTGCATCTCCATAGTTGCAACTGATAAAGGAATAAAACTAGTAAGATAACCAGCGAGACACCCAAAAAAGAGTCCTCCTAAATATCCAAAGCTAGATACTGCAAATACCAGAGGAATATACATAAGGTTGGTATAAACATATTGAGTTCCACCAGCAAAATAAATTATTGCTAAGGCCATAAAAATTAATAGAAGGATAAGTGAAATTGAATATAAAATATTTATTTTTTTAGGATGATACCATTTTTTTATAAGTTTAATGAAAAATTTCTCGTTTTGCAAAGTAAAAACCACCTTTGGAAAGTTATATAAATATTATATCTTAATAATTGTTGGATTAAAAATTAAATTTTAATAAATAGTCTTATATTTATTATTTTCTTATCATTTTGATTAAGAATTCAGATAATAAATAAATAATAATTACGAATAGTAAACTATTATTGTATAATAGGAATATAATTAGTACTCTAGCTCAGATATACAATAATAAGAAGGTGATTTAAGTTGCTTATGAATAAAGAACAAGAAAAAATAGCATATACAAAACCGAATGGGCATATGCTTATAAAGGGAATAGCAGGAAGCGGTAAAACCACAGTGGGAATATGCAGAATATCATATTTACTAAATAACTATTGTCATGATAAAGATGACAATATTTTATTTATTACATTTAATAAAACTTTGGTTAACTATGTGTCTTATTTTTATAATAAGGTTGATAATATAACTCAATATAATATGCATTCATTGTTTGGATTTCCAAAAGATAGAGTAAAGATAACAACCGTTGATAGTTTGATGTACGGATATTTTTTGGAATATCAAAAAAAATCTAAAACAGATTTAAAACTTAACCCAACTAACCATAAGAAACACGGTATTTTAAATGAGCTGATAGAAAAATTAAAAGGAAAATATAGTGAAGTCTCTATATTTGAAGATGTGAATACGGCTTTTTTATTGGAAGAAATAAATTGGATCAAAGCCTGCAACTATATAGATGAAGCGGAATATCAGGAAGCTAGTAGGATAGGAAGTCTAAAATTAGGAGTTACTACTCAGAAATTACCTAAAAATTCAATAGTGCGAAAGGCAATATTTGAATTGATGGAACTCTATACAGAGAACCTTTTAAAAGAAAATATCATAGATTATAATGATATGAGGCTGATTGCTTTAGGGGAATTAGGAAATAAAATCAAGAAAAAATATACTCATATCTTGATAGATGAATGTCAAGATCTATCCAAAGTACAATTAGAATTTATAAGAGGATTATACGCTAATAAAAGTCACTCTAGTTTTACATTTTTATTTGATAGTGCCCAAAGTATATATTCTCATTCATGGTTGGGTATGGGAGGAGAGAGAACATTTGCTAGTATAGGTTTTAATATGATAGGGAAGAGCAAAACTCTCAGTAAAAATTTTAGAACTACAACACAAATATCTAAAGCTGCCTATAGCCTCCTAAATAAAAATGAAGTTATTACAGGAAACTCAGACTATGTAAAACCATACCTTATTGATAGATACGGAAACTATCCAATATTTAAGGAGTTTTTATCTGAAAGAGAGCAAGCTACCTATGTAAAAAAACTATTAGACGGTCGACTTTCAAAGACTCTTAAAAGTGATATTGCTATAATTGGAAGAACTAAAAATCAGTTATTAAATTTTAAACTTCTCATGGAAAAATTGGGAGTTCAGACAACATTTATAGATCGTGGGAATGATGATTTTGATTCTAATGAGATAAAATTATTCACCATGCATTCTATAAAGGGAATTGAAACTAAAATAATAATTATGATCTCTTTAAATGAAAAAATATTGCCATTTCATTCATCTAATATAGAGGAATTGAAAGAATATGAAGAGATACAAGAGAGAAAACTCATGTATGTAGGGATGACTAGAGCTATTGAGGAGTTATATTTATTGTCATCTGGAACTCCCAGTAAATTTATAGGAGATATAGGGTATAAATTTTTACAGATAGATACAGATAAAAAAATGAGGATATTTTATAATATCCCTGTAGATGATTACTATTTTAAAGACCAGTTAATCGATCATCACTCTAACGAGGAAAAGGTGAGGCAGTGGTTAATTAAAGAACTTATATCTACTTATGAATACAGATTAGAACTTATAGATATTGAGTATTCGTTAACTTTTGGATCTAAAAAATACTTTGTAGATATAGTTATTTATAACAAGAAAAAACCATATATATTTATAGAAACAAAATCAAAGGAAGTGGAATTATTAGATGGATTTGAGCAGTTGAAAAGTTATATGATTATGGAAAAATCTGTGGAATATGGGATACTAACCAATGGTCGGGACATAAAAATATATAATTCTGAATTCTATGAGGTATCTGAAATACCTGAATTCACGTTAGATATGGTAGAAGAAGTTGTAGGAGAAGAATTTATATATTCAAATTTAAAAAAAAATAGTGAGATACCGTATCTAGTAATAGATGAAGATACTATTATTGCAGAGGATAAAGATGGGGATGTAACGTACAATAAAAGGGATCTAATATCGCTGCCTAAGTTTAAATGGGTAAATATGTATACAGACTATGAAGGTCAAAAAGAAAAAATATTATTACCTAAAGAGTGGGTTAGTGAGAACTATAGTTATATAATAGAAAATTGCAGTGATAGTATGGTTCCGTTGATATGTGATGGTGATTTAGTAGTAGTAGAGAAAAGAAGTCCTAAAACTAATGATATAATAGCAGTAATAATGGAAGAAAAATCAGTATTAAAAAGATACATGAAGATAGGAACCTCTATATTATTATCTAGCGAAAATGAGGATTATGAACCAATATATTTTAACGAGCAAGATATAAATGATTACTTTGTAGGAGTAGCTGTAGGAGTTATTAAATAACTTAAAAAAATAGAACGTGGATACTAATGTATACATGGATAAGAAACGGAAAATATAAAATTTTGAATTTGTATAATTTGTGACAAAAATAGAGGAGTGATTAAGAGTGGTGAATTTTGAAAAAATAGATGAAATGATAAGCGTAATAGCAAGTGGAGAGCTACCAAAATCTCAAAGTTTTAACGAGTTTGCTGTTAACTTTTATTTGGAGACAAAGATAGTACCTCTTTCAAAGTATCTTAAGATGGAAGGTAAAACCAATAAGATGCCTAAAATCATGAATACAAAAAAAAGTGGAGAACTACTTTTTCATACTCAAAAAAATGAAGAAATACTAAAATTTTTGAAAAAAAGAGGATATCAAAAGATTCCTGAATTAAATTTTACATGTGTTATGCTTCTACGGAAAGTTGATAGTATGTCAAATTGGAAAAAATTATTATCTTACTTTGAAGGGAAAGGGACTATCGAGGAAATCAATAATTCTACTAGAATACAGTTATTACCAGATGAAGAAAAGAAGATAGAGGAGTTTATAAAAATTAATTTAGGAGTTTCAGAAACAGAATTAAATTGGTTAAAAGATAAATTTAAAATGATATACGAAAATAAAGAAATTTTGAGATCTCTAAAAAAAATAGCAAGATAGTTTTGTGCTTATAAAAAAGTTTTTAATAAAAAACGAATAAAAATGTTATTCATAAATGAAGGAGGAAAAAATGTTAAATTTTAATTTTCAGAATACAACAGAGATAGTTTTCGGTATGGGTGTAGAGGAAGAAGTGGGAAAAAAAGTATCTAAATATGGGAAAAAATTATTACTTCATTATGGTGGGACTAGTCTAAAAAAATTCGGTCTATATGATAAAATAGTAAAAAACTTAACAGATGAGGGAATAGAAATATTCGAATTAGGAGGAGTATTACCAAATCCTAGATTATCTTTAGTGAGAGAGGGAATAAAAATTTGTAAGGACAATAATATAGACTTTATCCTAGCTGTAGGAGGAGGAAGCGCCATCGATTCAGCTAAAGCTATTGGAGTTGGAGTGAAATATGATGGTGATGTATGGGATTTTTTTGAAAAAAGAGAAACAGTATCTGATACACTTCCATTAGGAGTAGTTTTGACCATTCCAGCAGCAGGAAGTGAAACAAGCAAAAGTTGTGTCCTTACAAATGAAGATGGTTGGTATAAAAAATCATTTAGTGACAGTATAATAAGACCTAAATTTACAATTATGAATCCTGAAGTTACTTATACTTTGCCTGCAAAACAAACTGCAGCTGGTGCAGTAGATATGATGTCGCATGTTTTGGAGAGATATTTTACCAATGAAAAACATGTGGAATTAACAGATAGATTATCAGAAGGAGTTTTAAAGACAATTATTTCAAACACTCCTAAAGTTTTGGATTTTCCAGAAAATTATAATGCCCGAGCTGAGATCATGATATCTTCAACAATAGCTCATAATGGTCTTCTTGATATAGGAAGAGAATCTGACTGGGCCTCACATAAGATAGAACATGAGATTAGTGCTCTCTATGATATTGCACATGGAGCAGGGTTAGCTATTATACTTCCAGCATGGATGAAGTATGTGTATAGAACTAATATAGACAGGTTTGTACAATTTGCTAACCGTGTTTGGAATATAGATGTGAATTTTGATGATCCAGAGGCTGTAGTTTTAGAAGGGATTAAAAGAACAGAAGAATTCTTTACATCTATTGATATGCCTACAAGATTATCTCAGGCAGATATAGATGGGGATAAATTTGAAGAGATGGCAAGTAGAGCTACACAAAATGGAACACTTGGAAACTTTGTTAAATTAACAAAGGAAGATATAATAAATATATATAAATTAGCAGAGTAAATTTTTTGATTTTCTTCAACTGTTATTAATATCGAAAATAATTTTCATAGATATTGCATTTTTATATTAACTTTGTTAAAATTAACTAATAAATTTAGAAAGATGGAGGAAGAATATGAAAAAACTATCAATTATACTTGCGGCTATAGCAATTAGTGGTGTGACTTATGGAGCTCAGCTAGAACTTAAAGGCGGCTTTGAACCTTGGAGAGAAGGGAATAATTCATACTCAAATTTTGATAACGGAGGTAGTTTAGGAGCGGAGCTTTTATTCAATGCTGAAGATAGACCTTTTGACTATGGTTTTGGTATGGAGTGGAAATCTAAATTCTCTGGTGGGGATGGAGATAACGTATTAGCAGATACAAAAGCAAATACGTTCCCTATATATTTAACTGGTAAATATGGAATTGGCAACGACTTATTCTACTTAGTTAGTAGAGCTGGATGGTCAATGTATGATAATTCTCATGCTAAAGATGGATTCTATGGTGCTGCTGGTATAGGAAAAGAATTTGGGAATTTCACTTTAGAAGCTCTCTATGAAACTATGGATCTAAGTGGTTCTTCTAAGATGTATTCAGGTGATAGAGCTAACTTAGCTTCAATCAAATTTGGTTATAGATTTGGAGAAAATAGAAGAGATGTAATCTCAAGAGAAAAAGAAATGGCTGCAAAAGCTGAATATGAAAAACAACAAGCAGAAATGAAAAAATTAGAAGAGGAAAACAAATTAGCTCAAGAGAGCAAAATAGAAGAGCAAAATAGAATGGCCGTAGAAAATGAAGCTAGAGAAATGATGCTTAAAAAATATAACTCTTTAATCGTTGTGGAAAAATACGAAATTAATGAATTAGATTCTGAGGGTAATAACGAATTACTTTTTAATGACATGGATAGTGATTTAGCTAAAGAATCAGGAATACTTACAGTAAGTAGTTATACTGATAACAGTGGATCTGAAAAATACAATAAAGTTCTTTCTCAAAAAAGAGCTGACAAAGTAGCAGACAAAATCAAGTCAAACCTTACTAATGAAAATATAGAAGTTATTTCAGAAGGATTAGGAGAAACTAATTTCTTAAACGCTAATGAGACTCCTAAAGAAAGAAAAGCTAATAGAAGAACAGAGATCAATTTTATAGCAAAATAAAATACGTTTTATAATCTCTCCCTTGATTACCAATTGATACTCTTGTATCAAAGTAACTAAGGGAGAGATTTTTTAAGGAAAGAACTCCTAAATTTTAGTTAAATATAATTAAAGAAAATATGTTTGGACATGAAGAAAGGCTTTTAGAATAAATTTTCTAAAAGCCTAACTAATTTAATGACTAATATATGTAGAAAATGAAAAAATTATTAGATCATTTTATTGGAAATATTTAGTTATCTAAATTTAAACTAGTATTCCTGTGAGTTTTAAAAGTGCCTTAGGATCTGGTTGTCTCCCATGAATGTTTACAAAACTTTCTTTCATGTTTACCGATCCACCAAGAGATAGAAGGTTATCAAAGAAATTATTTGCTAATTCTACATTGATGACACCACCTTTGGTCATCTCAGTATAACTGTCGGCAGAGAGGACTTCAGCCCATTTATATGAGTAATAACCTGCTCCATATTCACCTGCGAATATATGGCTAAATGAGCATTGGAATTTATTATATGATGGTGTTTTTATTACTGAAACCATGTTTCTTACTTCATCTAATTTTTTTTGAACTTGTTCTTTAGAATATGCATTATCATAGATCATTAGATCAAATAATCCAAGCTCGACTTGTCTATTGTTTATATATCCTTGACCATAATTTAAAGAGTCTAACATTTTTTCAATTAATTTATCAGAAATAACTTCTCCAGTTTCATAGTGAATTCCAAATGTTTTAATGATCTCTTTGTTGTTAGCAAACTCTTCTAACCATTGAGATGGATATTCTACGACATCCCATTCAGTTCCATTAAATCCAGAAGCTGAGATATCTTCTGTTTTAGAAGTGATAAGATGAAGAGCGTGTCCCATTTCATGGAATAAAGTTACTACATCTGAATGATCTAATAGTGATGGAACTCCATCTTTACTAGGAGGAAAATTACAAACAATAATTCCTGTTGCAGGAACTCTAACACCATTTTTTGAGTAACTTGTAACCCAGTTGTTAGCCCATGCTCCATCTCTTTTACTTTTATTAGTTTCTAAGTCCATGATTAGATTTCCTAAAAGGATTCCATTTCTTTCTAATTCAAATACTGTAACTTTGTCGTTCCATAAATTCATACCATCTATTTGTTTAGCTTTTAGATTAAATATGTTATCTAAAAATTGGAACATTCCGGCAACAACTTTATTTTTTTCGAAATATGGTTTAACTTCACTGGGGTCAAAGTTATACTTAGTTTCTTTTAATTTTCTGGAGAGGTATGAATAATCGTATATTTCAATCGTTTCATAACCTAATTTTTCCTTTGCAAATACTTTTAATTCTTCAATCTCTTCAGTAGCCTTTGGGAGTGCTTCTTTACCTAATTCTGTTAAAAAATCTATAACTTCTGATGCGTTAGTAGCTGTTTTTGAAGCAATAGATAGTTCTCTATAATTTTCATAACCTAAAATTTTAGCCTTTTGATCACTCAAAGTCAAGATTTTCTCAATAAGTTCCTCATTTTGAGGTGCCTTTGTAGAAAAAGCTTTATATAGTTTTTCTCTTAATGTTCTATCATTACAATATTTTAAAAATGTTGTAAGTGACGGTCCGTGAAGGGTGAATTTCCATTTTCCATCTTTTGTTTCAGCAGATTTTTTATCCAATTCAGAAAATTCAGAAAGAACCTTTTCATCCTCTATAATTAATTCGTATTCATTTGTCGCGTCAGTTACATTTTGGCTAAAATCATTTCCTAATTTAGATAATTCTAAATTAATAGACTTGATTTTTTCTTTACTTTCTTTATCGAGACCTATACCACTTGATTTAAATGATAATATTTGTTTTTCAAGTATTCTTCTTCTTACATCAGTTAGGTCTTCAGTTTCATAGATTTTTATGATAGACTTGGCAACTTCTTCATTTTGAGTTAATTTAGAAGTGAATTCATTCATAATTGGGATATATTCCTCGTATGTTTTTTTCCCGAGGTCTGTAATGCTTGTAGAGATTTCGACTTGTAGAGGGAATGAAATTTTTTCAACATCTCCTAAAAGATGTTCTATCACATCAAAAAAATTATCGTATGTTTTATCTTTTATCTGTAATAACTCCTCAATAGTGATCTCAATTTGTTTTATTTTCCCATTGAGTTCATCTATAAAATTTTCATCCAATTTTTGGTAATTTAATTGCATAATCGTCCTCCTAATTTTGTAATATCTAAACAAATTATACCTTACTTATTTTATATATGTAAAATTTTTTATTTTTATTTTGAAATTTTTCTAAAATTCTATCCTGTAGTTACAGTAACATTGATATTTAACTATATCTATGTTACTATTTAGGGAGAAATTTAATGTAATATTAAGGAGTTATAGAATGAATAAAAAAATAATTATTACAATAAGTAGTTTAGCGATTATAGTTGGGATTTATCTTTCGGTAAGTGTAGGATTAAAGTTTTTTTTCCACGACTATTTATATGAGACACCAAATTTAAA
This sequence comes from Psychrilyobacter sp., assembly GCF_049671765.1. Classification (NCBI taxonomy): domain Bacteria; kingdom Fusobacteriati; phylum Fusobacteriota; class Fusobacteriia; order Fusobacteriales; family Fusobacteriaceae; genus Psychrilyobacter; species Psychrilyobacter sp. Next base: position 7,106 of record NZ_JBATVM010000102.1, on the reverse strand, counting down.
AGGCCTGACGATTAAGGAAGCCGAAGCATTGGTAGAATCAGAATTTAAATTAGTTAATATGGGAGAGCATTATTCAGAGGTAAAAAAAGGTGAAATTTACTCTCAGTTACCGATATCTCCTAAGCATATAAAAAAAGGAAGACCTATAAAAATTTGGATAAGTAAGGGAATGGACACAGTTATTCTACCTGATTTGAAAGGAAAGAATGTGCAGGATGCTAGAGCAATCCTAAGTGATTTAGGTATTAAAGTAGATAGAATTTCCCATACTATGGAAGGATATATGAATAATAAAGTGATAGGGACTGACCCTTCAGAGGGAAGCTCGATTTCTCGTGGAAGTTCCGTATCTATGTTAATCAATGTGAGTAAAATAAAAAATATCAGAATGCCAGATATCCTAGGATTTTCTTTGAGTGAAGGGGAAAAAATCCTTAGAGAAGAACAGTTGGTTATAGGAGATGTAAAAAAAGTTAATAGAACTGATTTTCCAGAAGATACTATAATTGATATTAGTTATCCTGCTGGAAAAGATGTTTTAGCAGGTTCGGTTATAAATATTACAGTTACATCTCAAAGTGAGGAGGAATAAATATCAAAGGTAGAGTTATTACGAAAATAAAGGGATTTTATTATGTTCAAGTAGAAGAAAAAACTCATGAATGTAGATTAAGAGGAATATTAAAGAAAAGCAATAGAAAAGACAATTGTGTTACAGGGGATTTAGTAGAATTTGGTGAAGATGGATTTATTACAAAGGTATATCCTAGACAAAATATCATTCACAGACCTCTAGTTTCAAATATAGATTATTTAGTTATTCAATTTTCAGCACTAGACCCAAAATTTGATATAGGAAGATTTAATATATTGTTATTAAATGCTTTTTATTATAATATCAAGCCAGTAGCTGTTATCAATAAAATTGAATTATTAGATGATGAAGGACTAAAAGAATTAAAAAGAGAATTGGAGTTTTTAAAAGGATTAGATATAGAAGTATTTTATATTTCTACTTATGAAAATATAGGAATAGAAGGTGTAAAAGGCTATATAAAAGATAAAATAACTGCATTTGGAGGGCCGTCTGGAGCAGGGAAGTCATCTCTACTTAATCTTCTTCAAGAAGAAAGAATCCTAGAAATAGGAGAGACAAGTAAGAAAAATTCAAGAGGGAAACATACTACTAAAGGGACAACACTGTTACCATTAAAAGATGGTGGATGGGTAATCGATACACCTGGATTCTCATCTATAGAGCTACCACCAGTAAAAACAGTTGATGAATTAGCCGGTTTATTTAAAGAGTTTAATGAGTATAGAACCTGTAAATATAGTAACTGTATCCACATAAATGAACCTGAATGCGGAATAAAGAACGAACTTAATCATGGAATTAGTCAGAGTAGATATGACTTTTACTTGTGGTGCTATAAATTTTATAGTGAAGAAAGATGGAATAAATATTAGTGAAGTATGATATAATTATTTTATAATCAAATTAAATTTAAGGAGTGAACCATAAAAATGAATACAATTAAAATTGCACCTTCAATCTTGTCAGCTGATTTTAGTAAATTAGGGGATGAGATAATAGAGATAACAAAAGCTGGAGCGGATATGATTCATATTGATGTTATGGATGGTAACTTTGTTCCAAATATCTCATTTGGAGTTCCAATTATAAAATCTATTAGAAATAAAACAAATTTAATTTTTGATGTACATTTAATGATCGATGCACCTGAAAGATATATTGAAGATTTTGCTAATGCAGGAGCAGATATGATAGTGGTTCATGCTGAATCGACAGTTCATCTTCATAGAGTTATTCAACAAATAAAAAATCACGGTATAAAAGCCGGAGTTTCATTAAATCCAGCTACACCTATAGAAAATTTAAATTATATAATAGGTGAATTGGATATGGTATTACTTATGTCTGTTAATCCTGGTTTTGGGGGACAAAAGTTTATACCGTCTACCATAGAAAAGATAAAGGACGTAAGGAAATTATCTTCTACAGTAGATATTCAAATAGATGGTGGTATTACAGACACTACAATTAAACCTTGTATAGAAGCAGGGGCAAATATATTTGTAGCCGGATCTTTCGTATTTGGTGGAGATTACAAGGTACAAATAGAAAAATTAAAGGGTTAAGGAGGGCATATGTCTTTAGAAAGAGTTAATACAGTAATAGAAGATTTTACAAAACTTTTTTATGAAGCGGAATCGCTAGCACTAAAACAAGGGATTAAATGTTTGACTACCACAGAGCTTCACGTAATAGAAGCTATCGGAAATCATTCATTGTCTATGAACAATTTATCAGATAAATTAGGTATTACTATGGGGACTGCTACAGTTGCCATAAATAAATTATCTAACAAGGGATTTATTACTAGAAAAAGATCGGATAATGACAGAAGAAAAGTTTTTGTTTCTCTATCTAAAAAAGGTGAAGATGCACTAGCTTATCATAATAACTTTCATAAAATGATAATTTCAAGTATTACAAAGAATATAGAAACAGAAAATTTAGAAATATTTACTACAGTATTTACTAAGATATTAGAAAACCTTAAAAATCAGGTAGAATTTTTTAAACCAGATGTGATTACTAATTTCTTAGAGGGAGATGTTGTAAGTGTTTTAGATGTAAAAGGAACACCTGTAATCAAAAATTTCTTTGCTGGAATGGGTATAAAATTATATACTGAATTGAGAATAGTTTCTAATACACACAGAGTAATTGCTATAAAAACTAATGATGATGAAGTGATAGAGATAAATACTATCGATGCTAAAAATTTAGTAGTAGTAAAAAAAGATGTATAAGAAAATAATAGTAGGGGGGAGGGATAACCTTCCTCCTATTTTTGATAGAATAAAAATTTAGATGCAGACTTATAAAAATTTTAAAAAGAGAATTTTTTATGGCTTAAAGAAAACTAAAATCATGTTTTGTCGTTATTTAAAGGTCAGATCTCAGTCAGCGTAAAAAGGAGTATAAATTATGTTATATATAGATGGGATATCCCTAGGAAAATTAAAAAATGAGTTAGATGAAACACTAAAAAATAGAAAGGTAACTAAAATATTTCAATATTCACCACTGAGCTTATCCATATTTTTAGGAAAATTAAACTTATATGTATCGGCTACTCCTAATCTACCAATATGCTATATAGCTACAAAAAAAGAAGTCGCTCCTGATAAACCTATGAGTTTTTCATTATCTCTTAGAAAATATGTGGTAGGTGCAATTTTAACAGGGGTAGAGCAGTATAAAAATGATAGAATATTGCTTCTTTCATTCGAAAAGATAAATGAATTAGGAGTAAAACAAAAAGTTAAAGTGATAGTTGAAATCATGGGTAAACACAGTAATATTATCTTGGTAGATGATAACTATATGATCTTAGATCTATTGAAAAAGTTTTCTATAGAAGAGAATAAATTGAGACTTCTCATGGGAGGAGCTAAATATAAATTTCCTATAGTTACTGAAAAAACATCTCCTGCTGAAATATCCAAGGAGGAGTTTGATAACTATCTATCTGAGAATACACTGATACAAAATATAGATGGAATGGGTAAACTTACAGCCAAATATATGACTGATTATAATAAATTTCATGAGATTATAAATGAAGCGGCATCTCCTACTCTCTATAAAGAGAATGGAATTATCAAATATGGAACGATACTTAGTCTTCCTTTAGATGGGTATGAAGAAGTTAAATTTGAGTCGATCAATGGGATGATAGATACTTATATATTAGAGACATTAAATTCTGAACAATTTAATAACCAAAAAAGAACTCTAGCAAAAGTAGTGGAAAAAGAAATAAAAAGAAATAAAAAAACTATGAAAAATGTAAATAAGGATAGAGAAAAATATTCTACCTATGAAAAATATAAAAAAATAGGAGATATCTTAGCGGCTAATCTATACTCATTGAAAGGATACGAAAAAAGTGTTATTCTCTATGATTTTTATGAAAATTGTAATATAGAGATAGCTTTAAACCCTCAAAGAACTTCAAGTGAAAATTTGGATAATTACTATAACTTATACAATAAACATAAGAGGGGATATCAGCATAGCGGTGAAAGATTAGAAATTATCAAATCTGAAATTGTATATCTAGAATCCATTTTATCTTTTATAAATCATGCTTGTGATAAGAAAACTTTGGAAGGTATTGAGGAAGAACTAGTAGCTAATAAGTATCTTAAGAAAATAATAAAAACAAAGAAGAAGAAAAAAGTGGCGAAGATCATGCCTCCTACAACTGAGATAGATGGACTCGCAGTATATTATGGAAGAAATAATATAGAAAATGAGTATGTTACATTTAAAATAGGAGATAGACACGATCTATGGTTCCATGCCAAAGATGTATCTGGAAGTCATCTGATAGTCAAGACAAACGGGGAAGATATATCTGATGAGACACTCTATAAAGTAGGAGAGTTGGCTAGTCAACATTCTAAAGTGGGACAAGGCGAGACTATTCGAATAGACTATTGTTTAAAGAAATATGTAAAAAAAATAAAAGGAGCAAAACCGGGATTGGTAATCTATTCTAATGAAAAATCGGTATTTGTGAAGAAGGGGTAAGAACTCACCCCTCTATGTCCCCTCTCGATCCATGAGTATTTAGAATTTGCTTAATTTAAGCAAATCTAAAATGTGGTAAATAGAGGGGAAAGCGATTATATGGGAGGAAATCTAGACTATTAAAGATTAAAAGGAAGTGATCACATTGGTAAGAAAGATAAAATTCAAAAAGAAATTAAATTATGATAATATTGATCCAGGAATTATTCCAGTTGAAGAGTATGATTTATTAGAGAAAAACATAGTGGATATGATGACTTATAATACTTTTCTTAATAATGGAATGGTCAGATTAAAAGAAATTATTGATGAAAAAACTATGTTAGAAGTTCCAATATTTAAAACGATAAATGATTATTTAGAAATTTTAAAAAAGGAAGGGGAAATAAAGTTAACTAAAATAGGAAATTTACCTCCCAAATATGTAAAAGAAATTTACCATAATAATGAAATAAAAGAGGGATTAATAGAGGATGGTCTTTCTACTTTACGAAATGAATTGGATAGCGATGGTGTAGTAGTAGCAAGGGTTGTAGCAGAAATATGTAAATTTACAAAGATAAGAAAAAATAAATTATCATTGACAATGAATGGAAAAAAAATTATGGGAGATAGAAAAGCTTTTTTTAGAGAGGTTGTAATAGCTTTTACTAATAAATATAATTGGGGTTATCTGGATGGATATGATGAACCATTGAGATTAGGAGAGATTGTTTCATATACATATTACCTAATTAATAAATATGGGAATACTTTGAGAGACACAACATTTTATTCTGAAAAAATAATACTTGCATTTCCCATGGTTTTATTACCTTTAAAAACTGAAAAAAATTATATTCAAACAAGAGAAGATCAATTTAATAATATTTATAGGCTTAGAACCTTTAAAAGATATATGGAATTTTTAGGAATAGTAAAATTTGACTCTGAAAGATTTGATGGAAAAATTATGAAAAAACAGCTTTTTGATAAAATAATTGACTTAACTCCTATTAATAGAATTAAAGAATTAAATTTTAAAGAGAGAAAAAAGGATGGGATAGAAGATTTGATTTCACATCTTAATCCAAATCAATTATCAAAATTTAATAGGGATTAATAAAAAAATGAACTCCCTCCTCATTCCCCTCCTAAGCTCTCCTAAAAGTTTCCCCTTGTAATGACATAGGTGGTTTGCTTAAAACTTAAACCAAAGCATCATTTATCCCTTGGTAATACTAGGATTGAGAGGTAGGGAATAGCTTAGACCACTCACTGGACTAAAAGACCAATGGTTGGACTAAAGGTCCTCTCAGTGGTCTTATTTCACCTCTTTTTTTGACCATTTTTATTGGACATAAATAATTAAAATATGGTATTATTACAATGCAAATAATTATGTGAAAAATACTATGGAGGCATGCAAATGAGAGCTTAGATTTAATCTGTTCTAGATATAATAGACTAAAAGATCTTATATATTAAGATAATTTTTTTAGTGCAATTTTAGGAGGGGTTAAATTGAATAAGAGTAAAAGAAACATCTATTTGATGTACTTGATTATATTTTTTCAAGGTTTGTATTTTATGGTCCAATTGCTACACTTTACAGACAGGCAAATGGACTTTCAATGAGCGATATTTTTATTATCGAATCATTTTTTGGACTGTGTATTATTATTTTTGAAGTTCCGTGGGGCTGGATAGCAGATAAAGTAGGGTATAAATGGATTTTTGTAATATCCAATGCTCTCCTTTTTATTTCAAAAATTATTTTTTATGAGGCAGATTCTTTTAATTTGTTTTTATTAGAGAGAGTTCTACTTGCATTGGCATTATCTGGGATATCAGGTTGTGATATTGCTATATTACATAATTCTACAGATAAAAGTGAGTCTGAGAAAGTATTTGGACGTTATTCTGCGTTTTCAACATTTGGTTATATTATGGCTACTTTTATGTCTGGTTATTTTTTAAAAAAATCCATGGAAATGGCGGCTTTTGCGACTATTATTCCTTATGGAATTGCAGTTGTTCTAGCTTTTTTTATCATTGATGACAATTGCGTTATAGAAGAAAAAATAAAAATTAAGGATAGTCTTAAATTATTATTGAAAGATAAAAGGATGATTATTTTTCTTCTTTCAGTTACTTTTATTAGGGAGATCATTCAATCAGTCATGGTTTTTCTTAGTCAATTACAATACACAAAATCTAATATAGAGATTGTATATTTTGGAATAATTGCTGGTGGACTTCAAATTATGGGGTTGATTTCTGCAAAAGGTTATAAAATAAGTGAAAAAATTGGACATATAAAAAGTATACGTTTAATTTATATATCACTAAGTCTGACATGTATACTTCTAGCCTTAACCAGTAATCCAGTTTTTACTATATTTTTAATGGCAATTGTTAGTCTTTCTCGAGGTTTATTAGAACCAATGGTGATGACTATTCAAAATAATTCAATAAAAACTAATAATAGAGCTGT
>NZ_JBATVM010000101.1:0-1582 GCF_049671765.1 Psychrilyobacter sp. | reverse complement strand
ATTTTAGATTCAGATATAAAAGATTACTTTAATAATCTATTATTTACTATTTTATAAAAAATAATAATTAATTATTTAGCACACTGATGAACGGTGTGCTTTTTATATACCTAAAAATCAATGTAATAAAAACAAATAAGAATTTGTTTTTATGTTTAAAGATGTCTTTATTTTCACATTAAGATTTCTACTTAACAAAACAGCATTTTGTTAAGTAGAAAATATAATGAAAATAACCATTTAAACTTGTTTTATATATTTTTCTATGTTACAATTATTTTGTTAATTAGAAATCATAATAAAATAGGTGGGATAAGATGAAGAAGAAAATTGAAGGGTTTGAGGATGAAAAAGAATTAAACATATTTGAGGATGGATTAAAAAATAAAAATGAGCTTATTTTTCACTTTTGGAAAATTTCTTTAAATTTAGCTCTAAGAGTTTCTGATACTCTAAAAATTACAATTAAAGAGGCTAACCAATATTTAAAAAATGGGTATTATATTTCGAAAGATAAAAAAACTAAAAAAGCTAATCAAGTGGTTTTAAATGAAAATTGTATGAAATCCATAAAAAGAGCCTTAGAGATTAGAAAAGAAATAAAATTAAATGTTGATAATGAGTTTCTTTTTGTTGGCCAAGGGAATAGAGCAATAAATAATAAAAATCATATATCGAGAATATCAATCCATAATATTTATACAGATATCGCAGATTACTATAATCTAAAAACTAAAATATCTACTCATACGGCTCGTAAGACATGGGGTCTTGTAGTTTATAAGAAGACTAATAACATTAGTCTAGTGATGAAGAGATTAAACCACAGTAGCGAGAGGATGACCTTAGAATATATAGGATTAACTCAAAAAAAGATGGACAATACAGTTATTGAGTTCAATTTATAACTAATATATATATCAAGCCCTTATTTCGATTCTAAGGGCTTTTTTGTTTTACGGGAGTATTTACACCTTAAAAACTATCCAAGTGTAAATATACCATGATATAATAATCAAAAGGAGGTGCTAAGTATGAGAACTAAGAATTTTTTACAGAGTCAATTTATTTTTTGGTCACCTGAAGAAGTAAAAAGCGATCTATCGAAATATAAAAGTAAATTGTCATTATGTTTATCTTACAAGGAAAAATATGATATTGTATTTGCAAAAGAACCAGTTGAGATACAAATAAAAGACCCAAAGATTATAATGATGGGCAAACAAGAATTAAAAAGAGTTGAAGAAAAAAAACTTTTTTTAGAAGATTCGCTCAATGAAATGTTTATGTATTTTAATAGAGAAAAAGAATATTTATTTAAAATATTTTTTCAAACCTTTTATACTCTTGATGATGTAACCTTGACAAAACAATCAAGAAAAGAAACTAAAAAAAATATGGGATTTAAAAGGCACAAAATCCTTAAAGAGAGACCACCAGAGATTAAAGAAATTATGGTATTGCTTATATAAGATTCAAACTTACAAGAAAAAAATTGTAAGTCATTTTTTAATGGCTTAGTTTTTATTGTAAATTTGGGTCTTTTTTTAGTACTTAAAAATAATATAAAGGGCTCAAAAGC
>NZ_JBATVM010000100.1:0-12990 GCF_049671765.1 Psychrilyobacter sp. | reverse complement strand
GTCTAATTTAGTATGTAAAATTCGAAATAAGAACGCTTTGTCAAATTTTTTTGAAACAAAATATTTTAATATTATTATATTAAAAAATACTTTAAACAACAAGAGGTAAAAAAATGAAACAAAATTTATTATTACGTTACATAATAAAAAGGTTACTAATGCTAATCCCTGTTATTCTAGGAGTAGTATTTATAGTTTTTTTTATTTTATCAATTTCACCAAATGATCCAGCAGCGAATATATTAGGTGAATATGCTTCAAAAGATGAGATTATATCATTTAGAAGTAAATATGGTCTTGATAAACCATTTATTTTTCAATATTTAAATTTTTTAAAGGGATTAGTAACATTTAACTTAGGTGAATCCTTCAGAGGAAATGTTAAAGTTTTTGATGAAATAATATTAAGGTTTCCAGCTACATTAACGTTAACTATTATTTCAATGATTGTAGCAGTAATAATTGCTATTCCAGCAGGAATAATATCAGCAGCAAAACAATACTCTGCGTTTGATAACATTAGTATGGTTACTGCTTTATTAGGGATTTCTATACCTAATTTTTGGTTAGGATTAATGTTGATATTATTTTTTTCAGTAAAGTTACAATGGCTACCATCTATATATCAAATGGGAAATTTAAGGAGTTATATTATGCCTGCTATAGTACTGGGAACTGCTTTATCAGCAAGTACTGCGAGAATGACTAGATCTTCGATGTTAGAAGTCATAAGGCAAGACTATATTACCACTGCAAGGTCTAAAGGGCTACCTGAAAAGACAGTAATTTTAAAACATGCATTAAAAAATGCATTAATACCAATTATAACTGTTGTAGGACTTCAATTTGCAGGAATGTTAGGTGGATCTGCTATAACTGAAAAAGTTTTTGCTTGGCCTGGCTTAGGGTCTAGAATAATCGATGCACAAAATGACTTTGATATTCCTTTAATATTAGGAGGAGTTGTTTATATAGCAATTGTTATTAGTGTTGTTAATTTAATTGTTGATTTATTGTATGCAGTGGTGGACCCTAAAATAAGATCAAGATATAAGGGGTAAATCTATATAAAATAATAAAAAGGAAGTGATTATCATGAACATTACTTCTATGACAGGAAATACTGAACCAGATAACCTGATCAGAGGGATAATAAAAAAAATGAAAAAGGATGAAATAAACGATACAAAGCAAAATGGATTATGGAAAAATATAATGATTCGATTAATGAGAAATAAATTAGCTATAATAGGACTTTATTATATTATATTTTTAATTTTATTATCCTTGTTTGCTACTTTTTTCTTAGATTATTCAAAAGCAATAGACGTCAATGGTCTAAATAGACTGCAAACGCCAAGTTTAGAACATCCGTTTGGAACTGATGCGCTAGGAAGAGACGTAATGAGTAGAATAATATTTGGTGCTAGAATATCAATTATAGTAGGATTGGTTTCTACTACTACAGCTATACTTATTGGTGGTTCTTTAGGAGCAATATCTGGATATTATGGTGGGAAATTTGATAACGTTATAATGAGAGTTATAGATATGTTATCTGCGATACCAGGAATTTTATTAGCTATAGCTATAATTGCATCTCTTGGTGCTAATATTTTTACATTAATAATTGCACTAAGTATCGGTGGCATTGCAGGATATGCAAGAACTGTTAGAGCATCTGTTCTTGAAATAAGACATCAGGAATATATTGAAGCTATCATGGTTTGTGGTGCTTCTGATTTACGAATAATCCTTTTACATATTATTCCAAATTCTTTAGCTCCTGTAATAGTAAGAGCTACTTTAGGTGTAGGAACAGCAGTAATATCTACAGCAAGTTTAAGTTATCTTGGATTAGGAGTACAACCTCCTACACCTGAATGGGGAAGAATTCTAGCAGAAGGGCAACAGTACGTCCAGCGGCCATACCTTACAATTATTCCAGGGTTAGCAATAGTATCAATAGTTCTAGCATTTAATTTTTTTGGTGATGGATTAAGAGATGCATTGGATCCAAAATTAAAATAAGGGGTTATCAAATTATGTCAGAAAATATAATTAAAAATAAAAAAGTATTAGATATTAAAAATTTAAAAGTTGAATATAAAGTAGAAAAAAAAATAATTAACGCACTTAACGGACTAGACTTAGAAATTTATGAAGGAGAAACATTAGGATTAGTAGGAGAAACAGGAGCAGGGAAAACTACAACTGCAATGTCAATTATGCAATTAATACCGTCTCCTCCAGGAAAAATAGTAAAAGGAAGTATTAACTTTGTAGGTGAAGACTTAATGAAAGTATCTGAGTCAAGAAAAAGAGAAATTAGAGGTAATGAAATTTCCATGATATTTCAAGACCCAATGACAGCTTTAAACCCTAGAATGACAGTAGGAGAACAAATAGAGGAGGTAATTAGTTATCATAGAAAAGTAAGCTCTAAACAGGCTAGAAAAGAAGCGGAAAGAATGCTAGAAATTGTAGGGATAAAGAAAGAAAGGGCTATAAGCTATCCACATCAGTTTTCTGGTGGAATGAAACAAAGAGTAGTTATTGCAATAGCTCTAGCTTGTCAACCTAAATTGCTAATAGCGGATGAACCGACGACTGCACTAGACGTTACTATTCAAGCTCAAATGTTAAAAATGATACAAGAACTGAAAATAGAGTATAAAACATCGGTCTTGATGATTACTCATGATCTAGGAGTTGTAGCGAGAACTTGTGATAAAGTGGCTATAATGTATGCTGGAGAAGTTGTAGAATATGGAACTTTAAAGGCTATTTTTAAACAAACTAAGCATCCATATACAAAGGGGCTATTTGATTCAATTCCTTCAATCAGTAGTCAAGTTAATAGATTAAGTCCTATAATGGGAGAAGCGCCAGACCCTAGTAACTTACCTGTAGGTTGTAAATTTTCTCCAAGATGTTCTAGGTGTCAAGATATTTGTGTAAAAGAAGATCCTAAAGTTACCATAAATAGTGAATATCATCAATTTAGATGTCACTTTCCATTAAATAAATAAGTATGAGAGGTATGAACATATGAGTGAACCATTAATAAAAGTAAGAGGATTAAAGAAGTATTTTTCAACTCCAGAAGGAATGTTGCACGCAGTAGATGGAGTAACATTTGATTTAGAGAAGGGGAAGACGCTAGGGATTGTAGGGGAATCAGGATGTGGTAAATCTACAACTGGGAGAGCAATATTACAAGTCTATCCTGTAACAGCTGGAGAAGTAATTATAGACGGTGTCGATGTTACAAAATTAAAAGGCAAGGAGTTAAGAAAATATAGAAAACAAATGCAAATGATATTTCAAGACCCTTATGCATCACTTAATCCAAGAAAAAATATTTACCAAACAATAGAAGAGCCATTAATTATACATAACCTTTACCCAGACAAAGAAAAAAGAAAAAAAAGGGTTAGAGAATTAATGAAATTAGTAGGATTAGCTGAAAGGTTAGAAAATACTTATCCTCATGAATTAGATGGAGGAAGGAGACAAAGGGCAGTTATTGCAAGAGCTCTTTCTATTGATCCACAATTTATAATTTGTGATGAGCCAGTTTCAGCTTTAGATGTTTCTATCCAAGCTCAAATACTTAATTTATTACAAGATTTACAAGAAAAATTAGGGTTAACATTTATATTTATAACTCATGACTTATCAGTAGTTAAACATATTTCTCATGATATTCTTGTTATGTATTTAGGTAAAATTGTTGAAAAAGCAAAATCGGATAGTTTATTTGAAAAGCCAATACATCCATATACAATAGCTCTATTATCTGCGATACCAGTACCTGATATCGATTATATAAATAAAGAAATTTTATTGGAAGGAGAAATCACCTCTCCAGTAAACCCTAAACAAAATTGCCTTTTTTCAGGAAGATGTCAATTTTCAATAAAAAAATGTAAAAATGAAATTCCTAAGTTAGAGGACATCGGTCCAAATCATAGTGTAGCATGCCATAGACATAAAGAAATTTTAGAAGGGACTTTGTCTTATGGAAGCTTTTAAAAGAATTTTATTATATTTGTTATTAATATTTTTTATAACGAAAACAAATAGTAAGTTGTTTTACATATTATTACTATTATTGATTTTATCTCTAACTGTAGACAGGATTTCTAAAAAATATTATATATTATTATTAGGAGTTTCAGTATTAGTCATGCAAATATTTAATTTATATGAAAATTCTAAAGAAGTTTTTTTAGTTATAGGAATAATCGGATTTTTATCAAAAAAATATTTTGTGAAAATTTTAAAAGTTAAGGATAAATTAACAGAAGCGTCTAAAAAAAACAGTTATCAAATATGGGGTTATACCATTGTTATGTCTATGGAAAGTATTGGTATATACGGGTTTTTAGGGTATAACTATTTTTTGTATAATGAATCAGCTATAGGGTTATTAAAAGTTTTATTTTTAGGTGTATTGTATAATTACTCACAAAGTGATTTTGTAATAAAAGATAATTAAACTAGGAGGGAATAATGAAAAAAAGAAAAAGCGGTATTTTTTTAATTTTAGCTTTAATGTTCGTAGGTCTATTTGTAGGATGTGGTAAATCAGAAAAAAAAGATGAAGGGCCATCTATAAAACCATTAAATATATTAGCTATGAGCTCTAACATAACATTAGCACAGGTTGTTCAGTCACAGCTAAAGAAAGTAGGAATATCTAGTAAAATAACAGAAAAAAAAGATTATAGTACTTACTTAGACGATCTTGTTAATGGAAGTTTCGACATAACAGCAGCAGGATGGACAACGGTAACCGGAAACCCTGATTACGCAGTAATGTCATTATTTCATACAAATGGCGACTATAATAGATATGGTTTAGCTGATAAAGAATTAGATATGAACTTAGAACTTGGAAGGACTGCAAAAATAGGAAGTTCTCAGTTTAAAGAAGCATATAAAAATGTAGAAAAAATTATTAATGAAAAAGCTTATATAGTTCCTTTATATGCGGGACAAAGAACTTTAGGGACATCTAAAGATTTAGAAGGGGTAATTTTAGCAAAATCAAGAAGTTTTATATTGGAAAAATTAAAGTGGTCTAAGGAATCTGGAAAATCTGACGAAACTGACCCTGTTTATATTAGGCATACTACAGTAGCTCTAACATCTTTAGACCCTATAAAAGCTAATGATGGTACAGTATTTTCTATCAATACTAACCTTTATTCAAGATTAGTTAATTTAGATCCTAACGACCAGATCGTATCAGGATTAGCTAGTTCTTGGTACTCTAATGATCAAACTAATTTCTATTTCTCTATTCAAGAAAATGCAAAATTTAGTAATGGAGCTACTATTACACCAGAAGACATTAAATTCTCTTTGGATAGAGCAAAGGATAAAAATACTTTAGGAAATAGAGTTTATACAGTTCAAGGAAGTATGAAAAATATTGAAATTTTAGATAGAGATTTAGTTGATAAGGATATTATTGTAGAACTATCAAAAAATGGTACTGCAGTTTCAAAGAAAATTATAAAAATTGAAACAAAAGAAGCATATGGTCAATTATATAATATGTTAGCTCATACATCAGGTGGAATTGTGAGTAAAGACGCAATTGAAAAATTTGGAGATTCTTATGGCGACGTTAATAATATAAACTCTTTAGTTTCTAGTGGACCTTATGTGTTAGATGCATTAGACAAACAAAAAAATGAAATAAGATTTGTAAGAAATGAATATTATTATGATAAAGCAATTATTAAAAATATTATTTATAAAGTTATTCCTGATGCATCTGGATCAGTTTTGGCATTACAATCTGGAGATGTAAATTATATCTATACAATTCCTGAAGACTCAAGAGAATCAGTTGACGCAGGAGAAAAAACAAACTTAATAGCTAGAGCTTCCAATGGATTTACATATTTAGCATTTAATAACGGAGTAGGCGGACCTAGAGTTACAACTAACGAAGATTTTAGAAAAGCTATGTATTATGCTATCGATCCACAAGAAATTCTTACAATTGTTTTAAATGGTAATGGGAAAATAGGAGCATCTCCTTTATCTCCTGTAGTAGATGGAACTGGTAATGAAACTGGCTATAAAAGACCAAGCTATAATATTGAAAAAGCGAAAAAATATTTAGAAAAATATAAAGCAACTTTAAACTAAATTTTTTTAGAATTTTTTAAAATTTTGAGAAATTTTAAAAATTAATGTAAAACTTCTTATTTTGAATAGAATAGAGCTCTGAATCACAAAATTATATGTTTTAAAGACAATGTGATTTTTCATGGAATAAGTCTATCTAAAATTAAATGGTTAACGTGAAATATTAGTTATCTATATAGTTAATATAAAAATCTTATTTATAGGTAGTCCTTTGGACTGCCTATTTTTTTATTTGGATTCATTTATGTGATTTTAAACGAGAAAGAGAATCCAAATGTTTAAAAATAGAATTTTTTTAGTTTAATCTAAAAAAAACTAAAAAAAATTAGAAATAAACTAAAATTTATTTAAAAAATATCTATTCTATACCCTGTTAAATATAGAGTGTTACAATTAATAGTTTTTTCATATATATAACCAATAAAAACTATATATAAGATATATTGACAAAGTTATTTATATATATTATACTAATGGGATTAAAAAATAAATTTGGGAGGATATTAGTTATGGTAGATTTTTTAAACAACATTTTATGGTCATATGTATTGATAGTGGGTTTGATAGGAGTGGGAATTTATTTTTCCGTAAAGACAAAATTTGCTCAATTTAGAATGATAAAGGAAATGATAAGACTTTTAACAGAAGGAGCAACAAAAGGAGTAAAGGGGAACAAAGAGGAAAAGGGAATAACATCATTTCAAGCTTTTTGTATAAGTACAGCTTCTAGAGTAGGGACTGGAAATATGGCAGGAGTAGCACTAGCTATTGCAGCAGGAGGACCAGGAGCAGTATTCTGGATGTGGATGTTAGCACTTATTGGTTCTGCATCTGCTTTTGTAGAATCTACATTGGCACAATTATACAAGGTAAAGGATGGAGATGCATTTAGAGGTGGACCGGCATATTATATGGAGAAGGCTTTAAAAAATAGAAAATTAGGAATAGCATTTTCAATCTTAATCACAGTATGTTTTGGACTTATATTTAACTCGGTTCAATCAAATACAATTGCAATGGCATTTAATGGATCATTTGGAATAAGTAAAACTGTAATTGCTGTTACATTAGCAGTATTTACTGCCATTATAATATTTGGTGGAGTAAAGAGAATAGCTAGTTTTGTAGAAAAAGTAGTTCCTGTGATGGCAATATGTTATGTTGTTGTTGCAACAGTAGTTATAATTATGAATATCACTCAAGTACCGGCAGTATTTGGGATGATTATAGAAGGAGCGTTCAATTTTAAATCAGCAGCAGGAGGAGCATTAGGAGCAGCTCTTATGCAAGGTATAAAAAGAGGATTATTTTCTAATGAGGCAGGAATGGGTAGTGCTCCTAATGCGGCAGCTACAGCCACAGTATCTCATCCGGTAAAGCAAGGTTTAATTCAAGCATTGGGTGTATTTACAGATACAATCTTAATCTGTAGTGCAACTGCATTTATAATCTTATTATCAGGCTATCAATCACTTAGTGGTGATGGAATCCAAATGACACAATCAGCACTTAGTATGCACATAGGAAACTTTGGTGGAGTATTTATAGCTGTATGTATCTTCTTATTTGCATTCTCTTCAGTAATCGGGAACTATTATTATGGGGAAGCAAATATAGAATTTATGACTGATAATAGATTATGGTTACAAGGGTATAGAGCAGCAGTTGTTATGATGGTATTATTAGGAGGAATTGCAGGACTAAAAGTTGTATGGGGATTAGCAGATTTATTCATGGGATTAATGGCTATATTAAATCTATATGCAATTTTAAAATTAGGTCCAGTAGCATTTAGATTATTAGAAGATTATTCGGCTCAGAGAAAGCAAGGGCTTGATCCAATTTTAAGAGCTGAAACAGTGGCAGATTTAGATGGTGTAGAATGTTGGACTGGTTCTAAAACTGCTTTAAAAAAAGTAGAAAAAAAATTAAAAACTGTATAAAGATAGAAAAAAATTCATTCTCATAGTCATGAGGATGAATTTTTTAATTACTTTTTAATTATTTGTTCCTTGAAATTATCCTTCAATGCTATAATAGCTTGGATATCATAAAATAATATATCTTTCAAATTTAAATTAGAAAGGTTATATCAATCTATTCTTGTTAAAAATAATGAATATTAAGAAAAAATATTTTAATATTTATTTAAGGAGGAAATAAGTTGGATATAGAAAAAATAAAAAAATCTGAAAATTTTATCGAAGTTCTCATGGATAATCTTCAGACCAATATAATGGTAGTAAATAAAGATATAAAGATAGAATCTGTGAATGCTTTTCTTAAAAATATGCTCTATAAAGATTTAAAAGAGGTAGAAGGAGTAAAATATGGGAATGCCATTGGGTGTTATCACGCCGTGGAAGAAAGGAAAAATTGTGGAGAGACTAGTTTTTGCAACAGTTGTAATCTCAGAAAAACTATAACTTCTACACTTATTAAAAAATCAAATTACTCAGAAAAGGTTCTTTCTAGAGAATTTTATATAAATGATATAAAAACAAAAAAATATTTTCTCTATTCTTGTAAACACATTAGATTTTATAATGCAGATATGGCTCTTCTTATAATGAACGATGTAACAAAGTTAGAAGAAAGTAGGAGAAATATGGAAAAAATGGCCTTAACGGATTCTTTAACTGGTCTTTTTAATAGAAGGTATCTCTTTGAATTTCTAGCAAATGAAAAAGTGCAAGAAAGTGGATTTTCTATTATCATGGGAGATATTGATCATTTTAAAAAAATAAATGATACTTATGGTCATCCTATTGGAGATATCGTATTAAAAAAAGTTTCTTATATATTAAAAAGCACAATAGGAGAAAAGGGAGTGATTGCTAGATTTGGAGGAGAAGAATTTATCATAGTCTTACCTAAGATGATGTCTAAAGAGGCTTATTTATGTGCAGAGCAATTGAGAACAAAAATAGAAAGGCTTCAAATAGATAAATATCCGTCGGGAACTACTATTAGTTTAGGAGTGGTACAATCAAAACCGGGGCAAAAAATAGATGAAATTATCAAAATTGCAGATGAACTTCTGTATTTAGCTAAAGAATCTGGAAGAAACATAACGAAAGTTAAATAATAGAGACTAAAGAAGGAAGATAAAAAATAAAGGGCAACCACAAGGGTTTGCCCGTACGTTGGGGGATGGAAAAATGAAAAAAATGAAGTGGATAAATTTTATATGTTATGTGTTGATAACATATATTTTGAGTAGTTTATATGGGATTATATTTAGATTGACAGTGCCAGAAATATTAAAATTTGAGTATTTGTTTAATTTGAATATTTTGTTTTTAGCTTTATTAATAATAGGATATTTATTATCAAATTATTTTAAAAGTATTAAAGAGGTTTTTGAATCAGGGGCAAAAAAAGCATCTTATGTTTTGGTTTTTATTTTAGGAGTAAATACTAATAATATTGCTTTGATTTACGCTGTGAGCATATGTTTAATAGGGGCAAATGCAGTTTTATTTGTTGAAAATAGACAAATAAAAAAGAATGAAAAAAACGATGAATCTAAAAAAGAGCTAGAACTCTATCCCTCAAGAAGAAACTTAATGGACGTTTTGAATCATGCCTTGGGAGAGTATAGTTTAATAGCCTTAGATGGTTCATGGGGAAGTGGGA
This sequence comes from Psychrilyobacter sp., assembly GCF_049671765.1. Lineage (NCBI taxonomy): Bacteria > Fusobacteriati > Fusobacteriota > Fusobacteriia > Fusobacteriales > Fusobacteriaceae > Psychrilyobacter > Psychrilyobacter sp. The sequence goes on along the minus strand of NZ_JBATVM010000100.1, from coordinate 3,180 downwards.
AGACTACCTTTATGAATATCGTTATGAGAGAGAACAGGGAAAAATATTATTATATTCCAATAAATGTAATGTTATTTGAAAATAGAAATTCGCTAAAGACTGAATTTTTAAATCAATTGAAGGGTATCTTTAAGGAAGAAGGAATTTTTCAAGGGTCATTAATGGATTTCGATTATTATTTAGATGGTGTATCCAATGACTGGGTAAAAGTAGTAAAAAATATTATATTTTCTAAATCCAAATCTTTTAAAGAAGCCAATGAAAAGTTGAAAAGTGAGATTGGAAAGATAGAAAAAAGAATAGTTGTAGGAGTGGATAATTTAGAGAGAATCTACGGTAAATCTGAACCAGAGTGGAAGCAAATTCTAGGATTTATCAATGAATTACAGGAATTAGGGATAAAGATAGTTGTAATGGCGAATTTAGAAGAGATGCTGACGACCAAGAAAGAAACAGGAGAAAAAGATCTATCTAATTATGAATATTTTGATAAGTTTTACGAGTTTAAATTACAGTTAAATGAAGTAACTACTGAGGAGATAATAGATGAGGTAGAGATAAAAGAAAATGGTATAAAAATGAAAAAAGATGAGGTAGAAAAAACTAAAGAATGGTTGAAAGATGGATTTAAGTGGCTAACAGATGGTTTGAAACAAAAAGAAATAAAAATAAAACAAAAAAGGAAAGATATTACAGAAGGAGAGGTGGGCAAAAACCTAGCAGGGAATCCTTCAGTTGAAGAACGTGTGAAGCGAAAAATAGAGGTAGAGACAAAGGAGAAACCTTTATTAGAATTATTACAAAATTTGATGGAAAAATATTATAAAAATAGTAAAAACCCTAGAAAGGTAGAAAAAATAATTCAAGATATGAGGTTAAAAGAAAAAATAGAAGATATTCATAATTTTGAAAAAGGAGAATATAAAAAACTTATTTTTATAACTGCTATATTTCAGCAGTTTTATTTTGATTATTATTATCGTTTTAAAAGAGAAGGAGTGTTTATTTTTAATGATTTACTAGATGAAAGTGATATTTTATATAATGATTATCCAATAGAAGATATATTTTTAGATTTTATAAAGGTTTGCTTTAAGAATAATATTCAAGCTGTAAATAGACTTTTGTATTCTGAACCTGAAGATGAAAATGTAAAGAATAGGATAGAAAACTTAAATGACGATAGTGTGGTTACTGAAAATAGTTTAGGAAAATATTTAGAAAATATTAAAATATATTCTCAAAGATTAGATGGAACGGACATGAAAGTCACAAAGGAAAAATATACTATTATACAAAACAAATTGATTAGATTAGAAAAAATAAATAAAGAGAAAATTCATAATATAATAAAAGAAAATGAAGAGTTTATTTGTAAAATGAATTATTCATGTGATCCTAATAGTTATAAATTCTATAAGGAAAGCAGTTATAAATTTGATATAACAAAAATTATGAATCAATATGAATCAAGTTTAAAGAAGCTATTTATTATTTTAGAATATAAAAAAGAGATAGTTGAGGAAAAAGGTAGAATTCTATCTCTTGAAAAATTTCAAGAGATAGTTGGAGAATATTTAGCAGTTGATAAACTTGAGGTAAAACAATCAACTCCAAGTGAATTGGAAGAATTAAAAATGCAGATAAAAAATAAAAATCACCCTAAGTTTAAATTGAGAAAAAAGGTAGAGGAATCTATATCTAAAGATTTAATAAGTGTTTTAGATATTTTGAATGAAGAATTTGATAAAGTTGAAACTGTAGAAGAAGAATCTATTGAATCTAAAGTTCAAGATTGGAAGGATAAGGAAATTAATAAAAAAAATGAGATATTAAATGAGATGTGTTTATCTAATAATACAAAAGAACAAATAAATTTTAATGTAGAAAAATGTAAAAAAATATTGAAATTGCTGGAGGGGCTTTTAAAAGATGAAAATAATAGAGAAGTATTATTTTTTATGGATGATATAATATCAGGTTATAAAAATTATATTTTTAATACCGAAATAAAAGAGAGAATTACAAATTTTTATAAAAAACAAAATTCAAAAAATGGAATGAAGAAAATTATTCCAACAAAAGAAGAGTCGAAAGAAATAATAGAGTTTGTAAACGAAAGTCGAAAAAATGATCCGTGTTTAATAATTTTTGGTGATAATTATCCAAACGATAAAGATGTTGATGAGGCTCATACAATAAATTATTTAGAGAGAATTGGTATTATAAGAAATGAGAATGGGTTTGATTTGAAAGATAATTTTAAATAATTTTTAACAAAATCATGAATATTGATGCGGAATCAAATTTGGTGTAAGGGTAATTCATGAATTACCCGTACGGGAAAACCGAAGGCGAAACGAAATAACATTTTAAAACATTAAAATAAGGATGATAATTATGAGATATAATTGTAACCATGGAAGGAGAAGTATAAGATTAAAAAATTATGATTATAGTAAGAATGGAATGTATTTTATAACCATATGTACACAAAATAGAGAAAAAATATTTGGTGAAATAATTGATGAAAATATGATTTTAAATGATGTAGGGAAAATGGTGGAAGATGAATGGAAAAAATTAGAAACAGAAGATATCGATGTATCTAAATATTGCCTTATGCCAAATCATTTTCATGGGATTATAGAGATTAGAGTTAATGTAGGGGTAATTCATGAATTACCCTTACGAGAAAACAAAGAGGATATCAAATTACGTCGAAAGATGATGATTCCGAAGTTGATTGGAAAATTTAAAATGTTATCAGCAAGAAGAATAAATATATTAAATAACAATGTAGGGAAGGTTTGGCAAAGGAATTATTATGAGCATATAATTAGGGATGAAAAAGATTATGTGAGAATATCAGATTATATAAAGAATAATCCGAGGAATTGGAAGGAAGACAGATTTAATTAAAAATAATAGCAGAGATAATGTAAGGGTAATTCATGAATTACTCTTACGAGAAACCAAAGAGGGGACGAAATCACGTTGAAGGATTATGGTTTCCAAATTGATTAGTAAATTTTATATGTTATGTATTGTTAACATATTCTATGACATAATTATAGTTAAAGATGATAAAAATAGGAAAATTTATTTGAAAAAACAGGGAAATCCATTGGAGGAGAAAAAAAGTATCTAATAATGATAAAAATTATGCAATTTATTAGG
>NZ_JBATVM010000099.1:0-2086 GCF_049671765.1 Psychrilyobacter sp. | reverse complement strand
CCATGGAAGAAAAATCCGACAATACTTTATCCAATGTGAGAAAGATCTAACTTTAGCACTGGAAGAACGACTCCAAAAATTGGAACTACAAAATAAGATAAATAAAGACAAGTTTAGCAAAGAAGAGATGAATAATATGTTTGAAGCTATGTTTAATATAATAAAACTTGCCGATGAACTACACACCGATATAGCAAAGGTAGATGAATTACTAGGCTCTATCCACAAGAGGGAGGAGTACATAGCTATGTTCTCTGACAATGTAAAGTATTTTGCTAAAGATAAATTTGATGGGGAGATCTACAAAGGTAATAAATTTTGTAAGGTGAAGCCAAGGTAAAATTGATTAGCATAAACAAAAAAGTCTACCTTAATTGATAGACTTTTTTGTTTATGCTAAAACTCTCTTAGGCCTGTCCAATGATCTTTTACTTAGTTCTAAATCTCTCATTCTTTAAGGGAATCGACAAGCAAATACTCTCTAAGATAATCTGTTAATTTTTCTGTAACCTTATCAAATGATTTTATTTTATTATTATACTTATTAGATATCCAATTCGAATGATATTTTTTTAATTCTTCAATATTCGGATATTTTTCAGGGATCTCGCAAACTATTTCATTTAAAACTTCTTCTACCAATTTAACATTATCATTTACTATTTCTAATAATTCTTTTAATAATTTCAGACACTCTTTCGGCAACAATGGAGACTTCATGATGGTTTCTATCTTTTTTTGAGCTTTAGTGTGTTCATTAGGGATAGATAATATTCCTAGCTTATAATTATTCCATATTGCTGCCCGAGTCATCGCATCAGGGTAAGAAAAATCATTTTTTTTAACTGAAGATTCTCTTGTATGATCATTATCTAAAATAAAGTGTTCTTCCATAAATTCTTTTGACACAATACTAATTGAACAATCATTTGTATTATAAGGTCTTTCATCACTATTAATTTCAAGCTCAAAAAAAAGACTAGCATAATTATCTAGTAGTTTTATAGCGTTAATTTCTAAAATATCACTAATACAAAAAAATTTCCTTATTTCCATCTCTGATTTTCCATTAAATAATTCCATTATTTCTGAAAAGTTTTTAAGTTGTATTTTAAAAATTTCTGTTTTTATGGGTTGCAATATTGTTGTTTTTGCCTTAATATAAGTTAAAATAGTTATTCCACCTACAACTAAAAAAAATACAATGTTCATTCCATCTTTGACTATTGACACATAGTCTGCAACATTTAAACTGTTTTGTACCATAATTTTCCCCCTATGACAATAATTTATTAATCAAATTGATCAAACTAGTTTATCACATTCTTATAAAATAATTAAGTTTTAATTAAAAAAGAGAGGGAAACCTCTCTTTTAATTTTGTGCCGTAACTTCTAAATTCGTGCCATTCTTGTGCCATTTTATAGACCGTACTACGATATAGTACGATGTAACATGATGTGATTACATGGATAACGTCAATAAAAATAAGCCTTAAAAATGTGCTACGATGTAATTAATTACGTCTTTTCTTATTCCCACTCAACAGTCATAAAATTCCCTTATATTATATCCCTTTATTTTCAGTGCCTTTTATTCACCTATTTTCTATATGTTCTCTTTTTATACTGTTTTCTAATATTTTTAGGAGCATTTTAGGAGCAGTATTAATTTAACCCATCTAACAAATCTATCATATTTTTTTCTTTTTCTGGATATAAATGAGAATAAATATTTAATGTAGTTTCTATTTTTTCATGTCCTAGCCTTTTTGCTATAGCTAGTGGGCTTACTCCTAAGTTTATTAGGACACTTGCATGACTATGCCTTAAATCATGAACTCTAATTTTTTTTACACCTGATTTTATACAATAATTTTTCATATCATGTTCAAACCTATATTTTGTACCTTCTATAATTCTATCATTTTCCTTTGGATTATACATCATAGAAAAATATTTTCCTATAACACCTGCTAATTTATTAGTTATTGGTATCACTCTATTCCCTTTAGGAGTTTTTGGCTCAGTTATCACATCTTTTTTATTAATTCTTTGATATGATTTATTTACTTTTATCATTTTAG
>NZ_JBATVM010000098.1:0-16700 GCF_049671765.1 Psychrilyobacter sp. | reverse complement strand
ATACTTTAATTTTATCAGGGAAAGGATTAATTGATGTAGGAAATCATTCTGTACATAATTTTGAAAAATTAGTAGTGACAGGAGATGTAATTGCTAAAGGAACATATAACTTGAGTGTTTCCAATGGGAGTAATTATCAAAGTTCTGCATTTGGCAGTCTTAAAATATATAATTTAAATGATGTAACTGGTGCAACTGGGAACTTAACTGTTGATGGTACTATTAATGTAGCCGTTGATTATGATGGGATAGGTTCTAGTGGAACAGATAAAACCGGTAAGATTATTGCTAAAACAATAACTAAAACAAATAACGGTCATATTGTTTTAGTTAATGCTGGAAAGAGTGCTCTAGGAATAATAGGTGAGGCTCAAAAAAATAATAGTATGATCTCTGGATTTAGGATAAATGGAATAGCAACTGTTAGTGGAGCACAAGTAGCAGACCCTGATTTGTTTACGATATCTGGAGAGACGGGGGTGTCTAAAGGTTGGCAGACAATGACTGTTGGAGATAGAGTAGGAAGTAATGGGGCTATTTTATTAGAACAAAAATATTTAAGAGCTCCATCTATGTCACGGCAATTAACACCACCAAAACAACAGACATCAAAAATATTAATACCAAGAAATAGATTAGACTTAGACAGTATGAATGAATTGACAAGAATTACTAATAATTTAACAAATTTAGATTCTAAAAACCTTAAAGTCGGAGAAGATAAATTTACAGTAGATTATCTAGGGACTAAAGGAAATAGTAAATTTAAAGGCAGTAAATCATATAATTATGACTATGATGTTAATTCAGATGGTGTAGCAACAACTTATATGTATAAATTAACTAAAAATTTCTCACTAGGAACAGGATTTTCATATGAAAATAATAATGTTAAATATAATGGTGTTAAAATTGGGAATATAAATATTGTAGCACCGGAACAGAATCATAAAGAAAAAATAGATTCATATAACAGTCAATTGTTTGGAAAATATCAAAAAGGAAACTTTAATTTAAATTTAGGTTTAGGTTTAGGTTTATCAACTCATGAAGCTAAAACTAATTTTGTTAGCGGAATAAAAACAGGAAAATATAATTCATATGTTTTAAAAACAGGAGTAGAGGGGTCTTATAACTACAAATTGACAAACAAATTAGAACTTGTACCAACTATGGGAATAGATTATATAAATGTTTCTGAAGATAGTTTTAAATATAAAAATGGGATCAAATTAGAAAGCGCAAATGGAGCAGGATATGTAGGAACTTTAGGTCTGAAATTAAGAAATAGAGAAGGCAAGTTCAGATGGGATCTTGGAGCAGGATATAAATATAATAGTGAAGATACATTTCATAATACAAGAAAAGTTTCTGGATATGATTTAGAAGTTGAAAAATTAAATTATGATAGAAAAACTTTACTAATAGCTGTAAATGGTGAATATGACATATCGGAAGAGTTTTTAGTAAGAGCAGGATGCGAATATAAAAATTATAAAAATAATAATATTAATATTGGATTCACATACAAATTTAATAGTGTAGAAGATTTTGTTCCTGTGGAGACAATTCAATTTTTAAATATTAGTGAATATATAAATTTTAAATTTGACAGTTATAATTTAACTGAAAAAAATGAACAAGCTATAAAAAAAATTGTTATGGATTTAAAATCTGTAGAAGGAAATCTTACTATAGAAGGACATACCGATAGTATTGGAACAAATCAATACAATCAAAAATTATCAGAAAAAAGAGCCCAGGCTGTAAATAAAGTAATAAAAAATAATTTAAAAAATGATAAAATTAAAGTTACCATAAAAGGATTAGGAGAAGAAAATCCAATTTTTCCTAATGATACTATAATTCATAAAGAAGGTAATAGAACAGTGAAACTAAAATTTAACCAACTGCATCTAGATCAGATAGAGGGTGCCAAAAAAACTGAAAATAAAAAATAGTATTAGTATTTATACTAACACTAGGGTCTGTCTCATATTTTGTGTAACCCTCCAAATTACTGTAAACTACGATTACATTAATTTGGAGGGTTTTTGTGAAAATACTAACCTATTGAGATGCAGTTTTTCCCATTTTTCTTGCTTTTATATAAAAGAGTATCTGATTTTTTTATAAGGGTGCTTAAATCATCTTCGGGAGTCACAAGTACAGCACCAATAGATATTGTAACCTTTAAATGTTCTCCTTTAATATCTACAACAGTGTTTTCGACCAACATTCTTAATTTTTCTGTTACCATTTTTAGACCTTCTTCCTCAATTCCAGAAAAAGCAGCTAAAAACTCATCCCCACCCCAACGTCCTATTACATCATCACCACTTAAATTATTTAAAAATGTTTTTGATATAGCTTTGAGGACCATATCGCCTACATCATGTCCATAATTATCATTAATATGTTTGAAATTATCGATATCAATAAAAACTAAAGCAAAATTTATTTTATTCAATGAGTATTCGTTTAATTTGATTTTAATAACGTTTTCGGTGTATCTTCTGTTTGGAATTTTAGTTAATTCATCTAACATTGCCAACTGACTAAGGTTTTTAATTTTTTCTAAAATTTGTTTACGCTCTGAAATTTCACTAAAAATTTCTATAGCTCCAATAATTACACCATTTGAGTCTTTATAGGGAAAGGCTTTTACAAATATAGGGATGCGATGACCATTTTTGTGATGAAAGAAAACATTTGCCTCTTTTATTTCATCATCTTTAATAGCGGCCATTAAAGGGCAACAATTTTTGCATAATTGAGTTCCATTAGAGTCTATATGATTAAGGATATTATCAAAACAGTGGCTTCCAATTACATCTGAACTACTATAACCAGTTAGATCTTCGGCAGCTTTATTCCAATAAATCATTTTACGATTTGTATCAACAATATAAACAGCATCATATAAATTATTTAAAACAGCTTTCATATTCATTGTTAAATTTTCCATAAATTATCCTCCTTGTGAATGATTATAAATTCTAGATTTTATTATTGGTGCATCATAATTATACAATATAAATATTTTTATACAAAATTTAAATATGTTTATTTAGATATAACATCACATTGACTTTTTATAAAAAAAACTTCAGATTAATATAATTAATCTGAAGATAGATTTAAACTTTAAATTTATAAATTATTATATAAATTGAATTAATAAAATATATTGCTAGAAAGATATCTTTCTCCTGTATCCATAATAAGAGTTAATATTTTTTTCCCTTTATTTTCAGGACGTTTAGCTAAGTTTAATGCAGTCGCTAAGTTTGCTCCAGAAGAAACTCCTCCTAATACCCCCTCTTCCTTGGCCAATCTATTGGTGATCTCTTGAGCTTCTTCGTAGGAGATAGTGGCTATCTCATCCATAACTGATGGATCAAATGTAGAAGGAATAAATCCAGCACTCATACCCATTCCCTGAATATCATGGGGACCTATAACGCCTGTAGAGATAAATGGTGATCTCATAGGTTCTACAGCAACAGTATAAATATCTTTATTTTTTTCTTTTAAATATTTTGCAACTCCTGAAAAACTTCCTCCAGTTCCTGTTCCACAAACAAAGATATCTAATTCCTCTTTAAAAGTTTCCCAAATTTCAGTTCCTGTAGTATTGTAGTGTGCCATGGGGTTGGCTGGATTTGAAAATTGATCAGGGGCAAAACTATTTGGATATTGTTTCATAAGTTCATCAAGTTTACATAAGCACCCTTTCATCCCATAAGAACCATCAGTTAAAACTAATTTAGCACCATAGGCTTTTAGGAGTTGTCTTCTTTCGACACTTACACAATCAGGCATGACAATTATTAATTTATATCCTTTTACAGCACAGACCATAGCGAGACCAATTCCTGTATTTCCACTAGTTGACTCTATAATTGTATCACCTTTTTTTAATTGTCCATTTTTTTCAGCTACTTCTATCATATTTAGAGCTACTCTATCTTTTACAGAACCAGCAGGATTAAAAGATTCCAATTTGATATAGATATCTGCATGGGTATTGTTGATATTATTTATTTTTAAAATTGGAGTTCTTCCAACAGTTTCTAGGATGTTGTTTAATATTTTCATTTTCTATCCACCTCTATTAATTATTTAATAATTCTCTTATTATTATAACATCTATATATAGAACATTAAATCAACAAAAATAATTATTTTTTGTTCTATTAATATGTTGTAAAAGTTTATAATTAAGGCTATTATGTATTATAAAGTGTTCTATAAAAATGAACTGTAAAAATGGAGGGTGAAAAATGAAAAAAATAAGGGTTACTATCTCAAAATACATGGGGGATATACTAAAATATGATGCTATAGAATTTGGAATAAGTAAAAATTTTCTATTAAATTACTTAGTGAAAAATTATAGCTTGTTAAGGGAAAAAAACATACCTGAATTTCATGGAGAAAAGGAGATTGTTCAGTTCAATCTAAATAAAGAAAATGAGGATTTTTATACAGAAGTATATAATAGAAGCAATTTTGAGACAGAAGCTTCCCTCATAAGGAGTTTAATATATGGCTATATATCTCAATCTAAGGTTATAAGAGAGAGATTTATATTTAAAAAATTAATAAAAAGGATTGAAAGGGGGATAAAAACTAAAAAAAAAATAAAGATAAAGTTTGAAACCGCTGAAAAAATTGTAAGCCCCTATAATATTTTATACTCTAGTATGGAAGTAAGTAATTATTTATTTTGTTATTTAGAAGAAGAGAACGTTTATAAAAACTATAGATTATATAATATTAAATATGTATATATATTAGATGAGAAAAGATATTCAGGAGATGCAGAATATTTTGAGAGAGTTAAAGGGAATTTTGACCCATTTTTGTCCTATGGCATGGAAGTCATGATAAGATTAAGTGGAAAGGGAAAAGAAAAATATGATAGGATAAAAACCAATAGGCCTAAATTGATAGAAAAATTAGATGATAGATGGGTAGTAGAGGGATCAGAGGAGAAGATAAAGAGATATTTTGCTTACTTTATGAGTGATGTAGAGATAATATTACCCCTAAGTTTAAGGGAATGGTTTTCTGTAGAAGCTAAAAATATGATAAATATGTATAAAAAAGACGAGGAATAGAACGACTATAAACTTCAAATTAAAGGTCTTAATTTAAAAATAAAACAAACTTCCGTGTTGTAACAGTAAAGATGTAATTTGTGTAATTCGTGACAGAAAAAGCTTATTAGGTTTTCTTGACCTGCATAAAGAAAACTTTTCCTACTAGAAATTTAGCTTATTATAGATTATGGTATAATAAAAAAAGAAAAAGAGACAGATGGAGGAATAGAATGAAATTTGGTAAAAATATGACTGTAGAAATAGTAGAGATAGAAAATGGAGTGAGATTAATAGTAGGAGGGGTAAAAAATGGGATATCAATTACTCCTACAGATTTTGGAATGGATCTTCATAGAAGAAAGATGGAAGGTGTTACTGTAGATCCTAGAGAAGAGATCGATGTATTGCAAGGAATAAAGGATGAGGTTACTACAGGAGAAGATATTATTTTTGAATATCTATATGGAGATATACTTTCAGCAGTAGTTTTAGCTGGTACTGTAGCTAAGAAACATATACCGTATGAATTGCAAGCATTAGCAATAGAGATAGGTGGAATAAATACTGCAGAACAGAATAAAGACTATATAACTATTGCTATTCAAAAGATGTTAGGTACAAGTGATTCAATAGGAGGAGTAGTAGAGTGTGAACTCCCATATACAATGGACTTAAATTCTATTAAAGGGGAATTTTCACAAGTGATTCATAGTCTTATGGAGGAAGTAAGTGCTATTGAATTTGGAAATGGTATAAAAGATCGCAGATCAAATGCAAAGGAATATGAATTAAGTAAAAATAAGATTCTAGTAACTTTTGGTCCTCATATGAAAAATAAAAATAAAATACCATGTTTAGCAGGTGTAAGAGATGTAATAGTAGATTCTGTTTTAGCTGTAGTTCTATTATAGTTTATTAATTTCAGAAATAGGGCAGAATCAATGTTTTAGAGTAAAGTTATATATATATAATAAATGTTTATTATCAAATTATATAAATAAATAAAGTGAAAAAAGTGTACTTATATGATCTTTTATGGGAAAAAATGAAGTATGAGTGAACGAAATGTTGTTTAAACAGGTTAACTTAGATTAATTAAATACCAAGCATATATTAAGTGAATACTTAGTATATATTGGTATTTTTTTTTTGAATGTTCAGTTCTATTGTGTTTTTGTTTGAAATTGAGTAGAATAGTTTTATAAAGGGATAGTAAAAGAAACTAAAAATAATTTTTGGAGGTCAAAAATGAAAAATGGAAAGACTATAGTAATCGGAGTAATTGGATCAGACTGTCATGCAGTTGGAAATAAGATTATTGACCATGTGTTAACACAACAAGGATTTAATGTAATAAATGTAGGAGTTATTTCACCTCAAGAAGATTTTATAAATGCAGCAGTAGAAACTGATGCAGATGCAATCATCATCTCATCATTGTATGGGCATGGAGAATTAGATTGTCAAGGATTTAAAGAAAAATGTGATGAAGCAGGATTACAAGATGTTAAATTATACGTTGGAGGAAATATTGTAGTAGGAAAGCAAGTTTGGGAAGAGGTAAATAAAAGATTCTTAGACATGGGATTTGATAGAGTATACAAACCAGGAACACCTATCGAAGTTACAGCTGAAGATATGAAAAAAGATTTAGGGATGATTAAATTATAAATAAAAAAAGATGCATTATAAAAATTAGGAGTGGTGGAAATGAATGCCTACTTATTGATTGACTTTGGAAGTACCTATACTAAACTAACAGCTGTTGATCTAGAGACTGAAGAGATATTGGCTACAGCTAAAGACATAACTACAATCGAAGATGACATAATGATCGGTTTAAAAAAAGCATATGAAACACTAAAATTATGCATAGAGAAAAAAAACGTAATATTCGAAGATATTAATTTTGTAAAAAAAATAGCTTGTTCTTCGGCTGCTGGTGGACTAAAGATGTATGCAATAGGTCTTGTACCTGAGCTTACAGCAGATGCTGCTAAAAAAGCTGCCCTAGGTGCAGGAGCTAGAGTTATGAAAACATATTCTTATGAATTAAATCATAGCGAAATTGAAGAGATCAAAAATTCAGATGCAGATATATTATTGTTAGCAGGTGGAACAGATGGTGGAAATAAAAAATGTATCATACACAATGCTAAATTAATAGCAAAAGTAAAAATAGGGATACCTGTATTATTAGCCGGAAATAAAAGTGCTAACGATGAAATTATAGAGATATTTGATGATGCAAATATAGATTATATAGTAACAGAAAATGTTATGCCAAAATTAAATAAAATAAATGAAAAACCAACAAGAGAAGCGATAAGAAAGATATTTATGACAAAGATAGTAGAAGCTAAAGGGATGAAAAATGCCGAAGACTTTATATCTGGAATACTTATGCCTACTCCAGCAGCTGTATTAAAAGCCGCAGAAGTACTAGCTCTAGGTAGTGACGATGAAGAAGGGTTAGGAAACTTAATGGTTGTAGATATCGGTGGAGCCACAACTGATATTCATTCATTGGCAGATGGGGATCCGACTAATGCAGGTGTAATTCCAAAAGGATTGGAAGAACCTTTTGCTAAAAGAACTGTTGAAGGGGATCTTGGTATGAGATACTCTGCACTCTCATTATTAGAAGCAGCAGGGACAAAAAAAATAAGAAAATATTTAAATGATGATCATAAAGAGATCGATGTAAAAGCTCACTGTAACCACAGACATGAAAATATAATGATGGTTCCACAAACACCAGAAGAAATATTTTTCGATGAAGCTATGGCAGGAGCGGGAACTGAGATTGCAATGGTGAGACACTGTGGATGGTTAGAAAGTGTATTTACTCCAATGGGAGTAATGTACTACCAACATGGAAAAGATCTTTTAGATACTAAATATGTAATTGGAACAGGTGGAGTATTGGTACATAGTGAAAACCCTATGAATATATTAAAAGCTGGGGAATTTAATAAAGAACAACCTGTACACCTATTACCTAGATCACCAAAATATTTAATTGATAGTACATATATATTGTCGGCTATGGGGCTCCTTGCAGGAGAAAAACCAGATATGGCAGTTAGAATAATGAAAAAATATCTTGAGAGAGTTAATTAGGAGGATAATATTAATGAATGTTAAAAATAAAAAGTGGACAGAAGAAGAATTTTTTAAAGCAAGAGAAGAAGTTTTAAAGCAATGGCCTACAGGTGAAGAGGTAGATTTAGCTGAAGGAGTAAAATATCTAAAGGCACTACCTGATAATAAAAACTTTGCTAAAAAATTATGGGACGCTAAGAAAAATGGAAAAACATTAGCACAACCAAGAGCTGGAGTAGCATTATTAAGTGAACATATTGAATTACTAAACTTTCTATCTAAAGAAGGTGGAGCAGATTTATTACCATCAACTATAGATTCATATACTAGATTAAATAGATATGAAGAGTGTGAAAGAGGAATTAAAGAGTCAGAAAAAGCAGGAAGATCATTATTAAATGGTTTCCCAGGTGTAAACTATGGGGTAAAAGGTTGTAAAAGAGTATTAGAATCAGTTGACAAACCTTTACAAGTAAGACATGGAACTCCTGATGCAAGATTATTGGCTGAGATCACAATGTCTTCTGGATGGACTTCGTATGAAGGTGGAGGAATTTCTTATAACTTACCATATGCTAAAGCAGTATCTATGGAAAGAACAATAAGAGACTGGCAATATATAGATAGATTAGTAGGGTGGTATGAAGAGCAAGGTGTTTCTATTAATAGAGAACCTTACGGGCCATTAACAGGGACATTAGTTCCAGTATCAATATCAAATGCAGTACAATTAATAGAGTGTTTATTAGCAGCAGAACAAGGTGTTAAGAGTATCACTTTGGGATATGGACAATGCGGAAATTTAATTCAAGATGTAGCAGCAATAAGAACATTAGAAGAATTAGCTGAAGAATACTGTGAAAAATTTGGATATAAAGATATGCAATTAACTACAGTTTTTCATCAATGGATGGGAGGGTTCCCAGAAGATGAATCTAAAGCCTATGGCGTAATATCAAATGGAGCAGCAGCAGCAAGATTATCTGGTGCAACAAAAGTAATAGTGAAAACTACTCATGAAGCTATTGGAATCCCGACAAAAGAAGCTAATGCCAATGCTATAAAAGCAACTAAAATGGTATTAAACTTATTAGATGGTCAAACATTAGCTGATTCAGAAGAACTAGATAAAGAGATTAAACAAATAAAAGCAGAGATCAAATGTATAATGGACAAGGTATACGACCTTGGAAATGGAGACTTAGCTATTGGAACTGTTGAAGCAGTTAAGCAAGGTGTAATTGATATTCCATTCGCACCAGCGAAGGTAAACATGGGTAAAATGTTACCAGCTAGAGATAATCAAGGTAGAATTAGATATTTAGAGTGTGGGAATATGCCATTTACAGATGAAATCAAAGCATTTAATAAAGCCGAATTACAAAAAAGAGCAGATTTTGAAGGTAGAGAAGTTAGTTTTCAAATGACAGTAGATGATATATTTGCAGTAGGAAAAGGAAACTTAATTGGAAGACCAGAAAATAAATAACAAATTTTTAATGCAAAGGTAGATTTGAAAGTCTGCCTTTTCTCAAAAAAAAGGGAGTGTGAAGAGTCACCAAAATATATATATATATATATAATGGGGTACAAAGGGGGGCAAAAAAATGGAAGTGTTTCAAATGGATAATATAGCCACGTTATTTATGGCTGTTATAGTGTTATTGACAGGTAGGTTTGTGAGAAGTAAAGTTGGATTATTAAGGAGATTTTTTATACCAATACCAGTTATAGGAGGAGTTATCTTTGCTATATTGACTTTAGTTGGTCACTATACAAATACCTTTGAATTTAATTTTGATGGTACATTGAAGAGTTTATTTATGATCGCTTTCTTCACCACTATTGGATTTATGGCTAGTTTTAAACTTTTAGCCAAAGGGGGAGTTCAAGTTGTAATATTCTTAGTGGCAGCAACAGCTTTAGTAATTCTTCAAGATGTAGTTGGGATATCGTTAGCTAAGGTATTTGGATTACCACCATTATTTGGATTAGCAGCAGGATCGGTTCCACTTACAGGGGGACATGGAACTTCAGGTGCATTTGGACCATTATTAGAACAAGCAGGAGCTACAGGAGCTACAGCAGTTGCAATAGCATCAGCTACATATGGTTTAGTTGCAGGGTGTCTAATTGGTGGACCAATAGGAAGAAGACTTATGACTAAGTTTAATCTGAAACCAAATGAAGAATTATTAGCAGATGAACACGCTGATATAACAAATGAAAATCAAGCTATAGAAGTTACAGAACATACGTTCTTTGATGCAGCAACTGTTATCATTATTTCTATGGGAATAGGATCAGTATTAGTAGGATGGTTAAAGACGGTAGGGATTACTTTACCAATCTATATTGGACCAATGTTAGTAGCAGCAATTATTAGAAATATATCAGATTCGATGAAAAAGGAATTAAATCATAAAGAGATAACTATTATTGGAAATACTTCATTATCGTTATTTTTAGCTATGGCACTTATGTCTATGAGACTATGGGACTTAGCGGCTTTAGCAGTACCATTAGTAACTATATTATTAGTTCAAACTGTATTAATGGGAGCATTTGCATACTTCGTTACATTTAATGTAATGGGAAGAGATTATGACGCAGCAGTAATGGCTTGTGGTCATTGTGGGTTTGGAATGGGAGCTACACCAAATGCAATAGCAAATATGGAGTCATTTACAGCAGCAAACTATCCATCGTTTAAAGCATTCTTTGTAATACCATTAGTAGGGGCATTGTTTATTGACTTTACTAATGCATCCGTAATTACTTTCTTCATGAATATGCTTGGATAAGACTGTTAAAATTTTATTAAAAATAGTATAATTTTTATACAATAAAATTATGATATTAGGAGATAAGATTATGAAAGGTAGAAGGGCAATAGGAATATTTGATTCTGGTGTAGGAGGATTAACAGTCTTAAAAGAAGTTGAAAAAATCTTACCCTATGAAGAATTAATATATTTTGGAGACAATTTAAGAGCTCCTTATGGATCAAAAACTACAGAAGAGATTTTGGAATTCACTTTGAATATAGGTGACTTTTTAATAGAAAAGAATGTAAAAATGTTGATTATAGCATGTAATACCGCCACAGCAGTAGCCCTAGAAGTATTGAAAGACAGATTAAATATACCAGTGATAGGAGTAATAGCTCCTGGATCGATAAGTGCTATAAATTTGACAAAGAAAAATAAAATAGGAGTGTTTTCTACACCTGTTACAGCAAAGATGAATGCCTATAAAAATGAAATAGAAAAAATCAATAAAGATATAGAAGTCTATCAAATAGGGTGTAAACCACTTTGTAAAATGATTGAATCAGAATGGGAAGACACAAAAGAAAATCAGGATATAATTAAATATTATGTAAAAAAATTGCCCATGGAAATAGATGTTGTGGTATTTGGATGTACTCATTATCCTATTATAAAAGAATATTTTTATAGAGAGTTAAAAGGAAAGAAATTTGTGAACCCAGCCAAAGAAACAGCGTTAGAGGCAGAGAAACTCCTAAAAAAGCTAAAACTCTTAAATAAAAGAGAATCAAAAGGGCTAGTTTCTTTTTATACCTCGGGCAACGTTAATAAATTTAAAAAAATAGCAGAAAAAATATTGGGTAAACCAATAAAAGAAATCAAACAGGCATTAAACTAAATTAATCGAATATAAAAGGAGATGTATCACATGAAAATTATTGATATCATTTGTTCAGCGGGAAAAACAGGATTTTATTTTGACGACCAAAGAGCTATAAAAGCAGGAGCAGGTCATGATGGTTTTGATTACGTAGGGGAGCCAGTTACTGAAGGATTTAAAAGGATTAGACAAGCAGGAGAATCTATCTCTGTAATGTTTATCTTAGAAGACGGTCAAGTAGCTCATGGAGATTGTGCTGCAGTACAATATTCTGGTGCAGGTGGAAGAGACCCATTATTCTTAGCATCTGACTTTATTCCAGTTATCAAAAACGAAATTGCTCCAAAATTAATTGGAAGAGATGTAAATGAATTCAGACCATTAGCTGAAGAGATAGATACAATGGAATTAAATGGGAATAGATTACATACCGCTATCAGATATGGATTAAGTCAAGCTATCTTAGATGCCACAGCAAAAGCAAACAAGATAACTATGGCAGAAGTAATAAAAAAAGAATATGCAACTGACGTAAAAATTAAAAGATTACCATTATTCACTCAATCTGGAGACGACAGAAAAAACAATGCAGACAAGATGATCATCAAAGGTGCAGACATTATGCCACATGCATTAATTAACCACGTTGAAACTAAATTAGGTAAAGATGGATCTATCTTAAGAGATTACGTAAAATGGTTAAGCGATAGAGTATTAAAATTAAGAGAATCTGAAGATTATATGCCTATATTCCACATCGATGTATATGGAACAATGGGAGTAGCATTTGATCAAGATATCACAAAACAAGCTAATTTATTAGCTGAATTAGAAGAAGCTGCAAAGCCATTCCACTTGAGAATCGAAGGTCCTATGGACTTAGAAGAAAGAGAAGCTACAGTAGAAGCGTTATCTGCTTTAACTGCTGAATTAGACAGAAGAGGAATTAATGTAGAATTAGTTGCTGATGAATGGTGTAATACATTAGAGGATATTAAATTATTCGCTGATAGAAAAGCAGGACATGTAGTACAAATTAAAACTCCAGATTTAGGAGGAGTAAACAATATTGCAGAGGCAGTTCTATACTGTAACGAAAAAGGGATCGGTTCTTATGTTGGTGGAACTTGTAACGAAACTAACAGATCAGCTGAAGTAACTACAAATATAGCAATGGCTTGTGGAGCATTACAAGTATTAGCTAAACCAGGAATGGGTGTAGACGAAGGTATCATGATCGTAGGAAATGAAATGAATAGAGTAGAAGCATTAGTTAATAGCAGAAAATAATTCAAATATTTAAAATTAAAGGTAGTTTTTAAAACTACCTTTTCTTAAATATTTTGAAAAATATATATAATGGAACCACGGATTATGCCAAGGTTTTTATCTGTGGGATCTGTGTCAAAAAAGTCTTTTTAAAGTCTGTGTCAAAAAAAAGGGAATAGATAACAATAAAAATAGAGGTGAAAATAATGAAAATATTAAAACCAGCTAAGGCGGGAACATTGGAATCAAATGACATTTCAATAATGTTAATTCCAGGTACCAATGGAATAGAAATAGAATTAGAAAGTATTGTAGAAAAGCAGTTTGGAATAGAGATAAGAACACAAATAGAAAATAGTTTGAAGGAATTAGGAGTAGAAGATGTGATTATAAAAGCCATCGATAAGGGAGCACTTGATTATACAATAAGGGCTAGAATTGAAACAGCAGTAACTAGGGCAGGTGAGATGTAATGCTAAGAAGAAGTATGTTATTTATGCCAGGAAATAATCCAGGTATGCTACAGACGGCGGAAGTTTTTGGATCTGATTCAGTTATATTAGATTTAGAAGATGCTGTATCATTAGGAGAAAAAGACGCAGCTAGAATCTTAATAAAGGGAGCATTAAAGGCTTTTGATTATGGAACTACAGAAGTAGTAATAAGAATAAATCCATTTTCAACTCCATATGCACTAGAGGATATAGATGTAATGGCTAGACTGAAACCAAATGCTATCTTATTACCAAAGGCAACACCTGAAGATATGAAAAGATTAGATGAGATGTTAACAGTGATAGAAAAAGAAGAGGGATTCGAGAAAGGTATTATTAGAATTCATGCTTTAGTAGAAACTACATATGGTGTAGAGACTGTCTATGAAACAATTCAAATGAGTGATAGAGTAGATTCAGTTTGTTTAGGTGGAGAGGATCTGTCTGTTGACTTAGGAGTTGCAAGAACAAAAGATTCAGAAGAATTATTTTATGCAAGAACAAAGATAATAAATGCTTGTAAGGCACTAAAAATAGATGCAATAGATACACCATTTACAGACACTAACGATGAAGAAGGGTTATTAGCTGATACAATTCATGCAAAAAAACTAGGATTTACAGGGAAATTATCTATAAACCCTAGACAAATAAATACAATACATAAAGTATACTCTCCTACAGCTGACCAAATTACATGGGCTAATAGAATTATGCATGCGAAAGATGAAGCGGAAAAAGAGGGGTTAGGAGTATTTTCTTTGGATGGGAAAATGATAGATGCACCTGTTATAAGTAGAGCAGCGAATACATTGAATGCAGCTAGGATAATAGGATTAATAAAATAGACTCTTCCTTTTTATAGTTTCTCTTCGCAAAAGAAACTAAAGCGATAATATTTAGCTATAGTTTTCCTTTATGAAGGGAAAACGACAACAGGGAAAGAGTATAAAAAGGAGAATTAAATATGAAAAATATCTTAGGTAGAGAAGTACCCGATAATATAAAAGGTTATGGAACAGTAAAACATTATGGTGGATATCAAGCATCTAAAGGTGTAAAAACTAAAAGATCGATCAAGATGACAAATATCTTACCTGGAGAAGAAAAATTACATGATAATTTAGATATGGTATTGGACAAATTACCATTAAAAGACGGGATGGTAGTTTCATTTCATCATCACTTAAGAAATGGAGATTTTATCTTAAACATGGTAATGGGAAAAATAGCAGCTAGAGGCTATAAAGATATAACTATTGCAGCAAGTTCAATTTTTCCTTGTCACGGAGAATTAGTAGAATTGATAGAAAAAAAAGTAGTAACTAGTATATATGCTGCATATATCTCAGGGCCAGTAGCAGATGCTATCTCAGCTGGGAAATTAGAAAACCCAGCAGTAATGCATACCCACGGTGGAAGAGCTAGAATAATGGAATCTGGAGATCTAAGTATAGATATTGCCTTTATAGCAGCTCCTACATCGGATGATTATGGAAATATAAATGGTGTAGACGGTAAATCAGCTTGTGGAGCACTGGGATATGCATATACAGATGCAGAAACTGCTGATATTGTAGTGGCTATAACAGATAATTTGGTAGAATATCCAAACCAAACTATTGATATTCCTCAAACACTAATAGACTATGTAGTAGTAGTAGACGCAATAGGAGATCCTAATGGAATCGTATCTGGAACTACTCAAATCACTAAAAATCCAATTGGATTAAAAATAGCAAATATGACTACAGAATTAATTAAAAACTCTGGATATTTTAAAGATGGAATGAGTTTTCAAACTGGAGCTGGAGGAGTATCTCTAGCAGTAGCAGCAGATATGAAAGCTGAAATGATAGAAAATAACATAAAAGGAAGTTTTGCTTCTGGAGGAATAACTGGTTATATAGTAGATATGTATAAAGAGGGGTTATTTAAATCACTATTTGATGTACAATGTTTTGATTTGGAGGCTATAAAATCAGCGAAGGAAAATCCAGGACATATAACTATGTCAGCATCTATGTATGCAAATGCAGACAACAAAGGATGTGTAGTAAATAAATTAGATGTAGTGATTTTAGGAGCTACAGAGATAGACACAGACTTTAATGTAAATGTAACTACTACTTCTGATGGGACTATCATGGGTGGTTCTGGTGGACATGCAGATACATCAGCAGGAGCTAAATTAGCTATAATAGTAACTCAATTAGCTAACTCTAGAATATCTGCTATAAAAGACAGAGTAACAGCTCTGACTACACCAGGGGAAACTGTCGATGTAATAGTAACTGAAAGAGGAATAGCAATTAATCCTAAGAGAACAGAATTAATAGAAAGATTAAAGAAAACGAAGTTACCTATTATGACAATTGAAGAATTAAAAAATATTGGTGAAGCTATGACAGGGAAACCAAGAGATGTAGAATTTACTGATGAAATTGTAGCAGTAATCGAATATAGAGATGGAACTGTATTAGATGTAGTAAGAAAGGCAAAGTAAGAGGAATAAAAAAACTAAAAAGATGATCCTTATACTTTATAGAAATATTTTTTAATTATTATCCCTCATTTTTAATACCTAGATTGTAAAATTCAATTCAGAAACTGGTTTTGTGTAAACCTCCAAATTAGTGTAAACTACAATTACATTAATTTGGAGGTTTTTTTATGAGAAAAAGAAGAAAAGATTTATCCCCTGATAAATTAGCGCGAAAAGAGCTAATTAGAGAGTAGCTTAGATTTTAACGAATTAATTAAAGAAATAAAAAATAAAGTTCTAATATATTAAAAACGAGAAGCAATAATTAAAAAATTATTACTCCTCATTTTATAAAAATTTTACATTAATTTTTAGAGTTTACACAAAACTTGCAAGAGTCCCTAAGCTAAATTATATTTAACCTTTTTTTGAATAGGTCTTATTTTGTAGTTTTGGGTGTAGTTGAAATAAAGTCTTTTGCAGAATTAAATTTGTATGAAAATCCTAAATTGAAATTATTACTTTCATAATTATTATTAATTTCAAATTCATAACCACTTCTTAATGCTAAATATTTAGTGACATCAT
>NZ_JBATVM010000097.1:0-14330 GCF_049671765.1 Psychrilyobacter sp. | reverse complement strand
TTATGATACCTATGTATAAAAAAATATCAGAAGCAGTGCATAGAAAAGAAACAAAAATAATTATTCATATATGCGGTAAGAGTAAAAGTATATTGGAAAGTTTAAATAAATCAGGAGCAGATTCGCTCAGTTTTGATTCGGTTGTAGGGATAAAAGAAGCTAAAGAAATATTGATAGCTCCAATAATGGGGAATGTAAGTACTCAGCTTTTAGATCAAGGAGAGGAAGAAAAAATAAAATTACACACAAAAATGGTAATAAATAATGGAACTAGTATTGTATCACCTGCCTGTGGGTTGGCTATGAGTACATCTATTAAAAATTTGAAAGCAATGACAGACACAGTAAAAAAATAAAGGGTGAATATAAATGAAAGATAATAATGAAAAAAATCCAAATATGGTAACGGTAAGATATAAAAATAAAGAAAGAATGGTAAAAAAAGGGACGATATTAAGTGATGCCATAAGACTTATGGAAGAAAAAATAGAAACGCCTTGT
Source organism: Psychrilyobacter sp. (assembly GCF_049671765.1). Classification (NCBI taxonomy): domain Bacteria; kingdom Fusobacteriati; phylum Fusobacteriota; class Fusobacteriia; order Fusobacteriales; family Fusobacteriaceae; genus Psychrilyobacter; species Psychrilyobacter sp. Next base: position 13,829 of record NZ_JBATVM010000097.1, on the reverse strand, counting down.
AACTGTATGGGTATCTGTAAAAAATGCCAAATAAAAGTAAGTGGTGAGATATCTCCTAGGGAAAAGATAGAGGAAAGTTTATCAAAAGAAGTTCGATTAGCCTGCATAGCCATGGCATTAGGAGATGTAGAAATTTTGGAACTTACAGATTCAGAATTAAAAATTTCTGAAGAAAAGATAGATTTGAATGTAGATACTGAGGATAAAGGACGTGTCCTTGCTATAGATGTAGGAACAACAGGTGTTTCGGCTAGATTGATTGATTTATGCAAGAAAAAAATAATTGGAAAATATTCAGGTTTAAACTATCAGAGTGAATATGGAGCAGATGTATTATCAAGGATCACATATTGCATGAAAAATGATGTTTTAGATCTACAAAATGCTATTTTAAATCAAATAAGGGATATAGTGAAAAAAGTAGGATCTGTAGACAGGATAGCAATTGCAGGAAATACCACCATGCAACATCTGATCTATGGTAAAAATCCTAAATCTCTAGCGATATCTCCATATGAACCAGTGTTTTTAGAAGAAAAATCATTTTTTATAGATGATATAGAAACAACTTTACTTCCCAATGCTTCTAGCTATGTAGGAGCCGATATAGTTTCTGGTGTGGTAGCTATAAAATTGGAGGAGAAAAATAATACTCTATTTATAGATATTGGAACAAATGGTGAGATGGTGCTATCTGTTGATGGGAAATTACATGGTACATCGACTGCTGCAGGGCCTGCATTTGAAGGGATGAATATAGAGTGTGGAATGAGGGCAGGAAATGGTGCTATTGAAGGTTTTGAAATAGTTGAGACTGAAAATAAATTTAATATAAAAACAATAGGTGAAACTCCTACAGGAATATGTGGAAGCGGACTACTAGACATCATGTCTGAATTTGTTAAACATAAAATTGTCTTAAAAAGTGGAAAATTAAATCCTCGAATGAAACCAGAATTTAAAGAAAAATTAAGGGATAAAAAGTTTTATATAACAGAAAATATTTATTTGAGTCAAGGAGATATCAGGCAGATACAATTAGCCAAGGGAGCTATTGCAGCAGGGGTAAAATTACTGCTTTCAAAAGTAGAAAAAGAAATATCCGATATGGAAGAGGTAATAATAGCTGGATCATTTGGATACCATCTTAATCCTCAAAGTATATTGAATATAGGTCTTATATCTGATTTTGACGGGAAAATTAGTTTTGCAGGGAACACATCGTTAAATGGTTGTATTGGATACTTGGTCAATAAAGATATGAGAGATAAAATAAGGACTACTAAAATCGATGTAATGGAACTATCAAAGAGTGCAAAATTTCAAGAAGTTTTTATAAAAGAACTACAATTTTAGGAATTCTTACAAAAGGAGAGAACGTTGTGAAATGTATTAGACAGAATGATCTAGAAATATCAAAAGAAATAATGGATAGATATAATTTAGAAACACCTGAGGGTAGGTTAGACTATATTACAAAAGAAAAAGAAGGTTTTTTTCCTTTATTTTCCAATTCGTTATTTAGTGCCATGGGAGGCACGACAGAATACAACAAAGTAAAAGAGATAATGTGTAGTGATATAGATGAATTTTTAACAATAGCGGATCTAGAAATTGAAAATATAGATATAGAATCAGTTTCAAAGGCAAAAATATACTCTATAGATGGAATATTTACTACTTTAATTTCATTTGTTGAAATGAGTAAGGTACTCAGACTTATGAGAAAAGATGTGGATAAATTAGAAAGAGCTTTTGAAAAAATCGAAAGGGATTTCATATTATTTTTAGAGACACTAAATCTAAATGGGGTAAGGCATTTTTCCTATGCTGATCCCTCTGCTATGCCTGAGATACTAGGAAAACACCATGAAAAATGGGTAGTAGAGAGGTTTGTTAATCTTTTGGATAAATTAAATCATTTAGATATAGTTATTCATATATGTCCAGTTTTATTTAAGAATCTAAGAGAAACAATGGATATAAAAAATAAAAAAGTTAAATGTTATCAAGGTGAATTTCTAAATGAAGAAGGGTTTAAAGTAGTAGGTGGGAGCTGTATTAAAAATAAAAAAGAAGCAGTGTATTTTTATTTTTAATATGAACTCAAAATAAGGAAAATCAAGGTATATATATAGCTCTTTTTTCCTTATTTTCTTTCCTAAACTAGGAGAGAGAACGTTACATTTTACTGGCTATTTTTTTAAAATCAGAATCAAATTTTTAATTTCATAAAAACAGGGGGATTATGATGTATCAAATAGGAATAGATATTGGATCTACAGCTGCTAAGGTTGCAGTTATGAAAAAAAAAGAGATCTTAGAAACTTTTGTTCTACCAACGGGATGGAGCAGTCTAGATACAGCTAATAGTATAAAAAAAAGATTAAATGATATGGGAATAGAAAGATCAAACTCTAAAGTTATTGCTACAGGCTATGGAAGGGTTTCGGTTCCTTTTGCGGATAAAACAGTGACAGAAATAACTTGTCACGCAGTAGGAGCAAAATACTTTATCGGAGAAAATACAACTGTTGTAGATATTGGTGGACAGGATACCAAGGTTATTTCTCTTGAAGGTGGAGTGGTTAAAGATTTTACTATGAATGATAAATGTTCTGCTGGAACAGGTAAGTTTATAGAGGTAATGTCAAATTCTCTAGGGGTAGATATAGATACTTTAACAGATTTAGCTAGAAAAGGTAGTGGGGTAGAGATAACTTCTATGTGTACTGTTTTTGCTGAATCAGAGGTCATTAGTCTCATCGGTAGGGGAGAGAAAAGAGAAAATATAGCATTTGGAATAGTGGATTCTGTGATAAAAAAAGTAAACTCACTGTGTTCTAGACATGGAGAATCAGAGGCATATTTTCTAACAGGGGGGCTTTCAAGAAATCCATATATTTTGGAGGAACTATCTAAAGCTATTGGGCAAAAAGTTGTAACTCATGAATTGGGAAGATATGCAGGAGCTATAGGAGCTGCTATCCTGGCTAAAAAAATAGAAAAAAAGTAATCAACTCTTCCTCCTAGGTTCCCCTCATATCAAGGAAACCAAAGCTGAAGTGAAAGAAAATGACTTGGTCACGAATGGCACGAAGAACACTAATTTATCTAAAAGGATTTAAAAGAAAAAGATAGAATGTGAATGCTATCGAATACACGGAAGAAACTGTGATCACCACAGGTTTATTTTTTAGGTTAAAAACCAAGAAAAAAGATTTTTTATCTGTGTAGATTTTATTTTAGATCCATAGTAATCTGTGTCAAAAAAAGCTTCTGTGCTGCGACAGTAGGATGTTCTAAATTTGTGTGATTCGTGACAAAAAAATAAGAAGTTTTGTAGTTTGAAGTATCTTAAAAAAATAAGGGGGGAACAAAGATGAAAAAAATATTATTGGTTTTAGGGATTATGGTTATGATGGCGGTACAAACAATGGCATCAAATGGAGTTAAAGTTGTAGATATGAACTATGTGACAGAAAAATTAAACAGTAATGCAGTCATTATAGACGTGAGAAGTGAAGAGGTATATAACGGTAAAGCACCAGGAAGAGGGATAAAAGGTGGTCATATATTAAGTGCAATCAATGTACCATTAGATTCATTTATGGCTATTGAAGATGATGCAACAAAATTAGAATTCCTTAAATCTAAAGGGGTAACTTCAAAAACTAAGATTATTACCTACTGTAATACAGGTAGAAAAAGTCAAGTTTTAGCAGAAGAATTAGTAAGATTGGGATATACTGACATAAATAATTATAAAGGAAGTATGAAAGAATGGGGAGGAGTATCTACAAACATAGTTGTGGTTAAATAATTTAAAAGAAAAACTTAAAAAAGTAGTTGTGATAAAAGAGGGAGAGGTGGATATCACTTATTTTTACCCCCCTCTATTTTTTCTGCAAATATTTGGAGAAAAAAGTAAAATAACGTTGTATTTGAGGTGTTAGAAGGCTCTATATAGGTACAATTTATTGGAAAAAATATAATTATTTATATAATTAAAAATAAACTTTAAGGGGGATAAAAATGAATAACTTACCAGAAAAATTTGAGGAATTTGGAGAAAAAAGAAGGGCAGGGTTTCTTACTGTAAAGGAATTTAAAGATAGAGGGGAAAATGTTGTAGGAACATTTTGTACATATACTCCAAAAGAGGTTATATACGCAGCTAATGCTCATCCCATATCACTTTGTTCTGTTAGTGAGGAAACAATTCCTGCTGCAGAAAAACATCTCCCCAAAAATCTATGTCCATTAGTAAAAGCTAGTTATGGATTTGCTCTTACGGATAAATGCCCGTACATGTACTTTGCTGATATGGTTGTAGGAGAAACTACTTGTGATGGAAAAAAGAAGATGTATGAGTTATTAGGAGAGATAAAAGATACCCATGTAATGCAGTTACCTCAAACTCAAGACCAAGAACATGCTATGGATCTTTGGAAGAGTGAGATCAGATTTTTAATAAAAAAATTAGAAAATAAATTTAATACAAAAGTTACAGAAGAAGGGTTGAGAGAATCTATAAAATCATGTAATCAAGATAGAAGATTATTAAAGCAATTCCATGAATTAGGAAAGATAAAACCTTCTGTTATATCAGGATTTGATATGTTTACTGTTTTAAATGGTGCCAACTATACATTTGATAAGGAAAAAATGAGAAGTAATGTAAGGGAACTTATAGGAGATTTAAAGAAAAAACAAGAAGAAAAGACTACTACGTATACAGAAACAACACCAAGAATATTAGTAACAGGATGTCCTATAGGTGGAGTTGCTGAAAAAGTTATAAAAGCCATTGAAGATGCAGGAGCTGTAGTAGTAGCTTTAGAAAACTGTCAAGGATATAAAGAACTTCATGAGGAAGTAGATGAAACTATAGATCCAGTAGAAGCTATTGCTAAAAAATATCTAAATATTCCTTGTTCTGTAATGACACCAAACAAAGGAAGGGAAAAATTATTAAAAGATATGGTAGATGAATATAAGGCAGATGGTGTAGTCGATATGATCTTACAAGCATGTCATACATATAGTATCGAAAGCCATAGTGTAAAAAGATTTTTAACAAAAGAAAGAGATATTCCATATATTGCTCTTGAAACAGACTATTCTACAGGAGATGTCGGACAGATAAAAACTAGGATGGAAGCATTTATAGAGATGTTATAAGGAGTTTAATTATAAATGAATTGATATTTATGTAAAAAGGGGAGTCGAGATGAAAAATGTTAATAAATTACCAGAAAATTTTCAGGATTTTGAAGAAGCAAGACGAGAAGGCTTTTTAACTATAAAAGAATTGAAAGACCGTGGGAAAAATATAGTAGGAACTTTTTGTACTTATACACCTAAGGAATTGATATATGCAGCAGGAGCTGTCCCAGTTTCACTTTGCTCGGTAAGCGAAGAGACTATCCCAGCAGCGGAAAAACATCTGCCTAAAAACTTATGTCCTTTGATAAAGGCCAGTTACGGTTATGCTCTTACAGATAAGTGTCCATATATGTATTTTTCAGATATGATAGTGGCAGAAACAACCTGTGATGGAAAAAAGAAGATGTATGAACTTTTAGGAGAATTAAAAGATACTCATATAATGCAATTACCTCAAAATCAAGAAAAAGAAAGAGGGTTGGAACTTTGGAAGGCAGAGGTTACTAGACTAAAGGAAAAATTAGAGAAAAAATTTAATGTTTCTATATCAAAGGAAGAAATTTCAAAAGCAATCTCTCAAGTTAATAAGGAAAGAATTCTATTAAAAGAATTTTACAGTTTGGGGAAACTAACTCCACCACCACTTTCAGGATATGAGATGCATAATGTGTTAAATGGTGTTAGTTATACCTTTGATAAAGATTTACAAAATCAAAAAATCCGAGAAATAATAAAAAATCTAAAGGAAATTGATAGAGCTAAAAGTTCTAAAGTTTCTGTAAAAGCACCGAGAATTTTAATTACAGGATGCCCTATAGGGGGAGTAGCAGAAAAAATCATAAAACCTATTGAAGAGGCAGGAGCTGTAGTAGTTACATTTGAAAACTGTGGAGGTGCTAAGAATTTAGAGAGGCTTGTAGACGAAACAATAGATCCTATCCAAGCACTAGCAGAAAGATATATATCTATTCCATGTTCTGTTATGTCACCTAATGCAGATAGAGAGGTTCTTTTAAAGAGGCTTATTGATGAATATCAAGTTGATGGGGTTGTAGAATTGATTCTTCAAGCTTGTCATACTTATAGTGTGGAGACTCACAAGATAAAAAGAGTAGTAACTAAGGAAAGGAATATTCCGTATATGTCCCTTGAAACAGATTATTCAACAGGGGATACAGGACAGATAAAAACAAGGATAGAGGCGTTTATAGAAATGCTATAAAAAGTAAAAGTTAGATAACTTATGAGAGCAATAATAAACTATATTTAATAGCATAAATTATATCTTTTATAAAATAGAATAAAATGATAAAATAATTCAGATATGCTTAATAAGGCTAAGTATAAAGAGCCTAAAAAATTAGTAATAAAATATAAATTGAGGTGAAAAGATGAAAAAGTTATTAGTTATAGTAACACTAGCAATTGGATTAATTGGATGTAGTAATGGAGTAGTGGAACAAAAAGAACAAGTTATTAAAGTGGGTTCTATTGGTGTAAACGGTGTTCAAAGAGCGAAAAAAGATAAAAATATAGTTATCATGGATACTAGAAGTTATGATGAATATAATGGATGGGATCTAGATGGAAATGGAATTAATGGTCATATTCCTGGAGCAGTAAACTATCCTACAAGTGCTATCAAAGATGGCAATGTAGAAAAAGCCCTTGAAAGAAAAGGTATTGTAGCAGGAAATGAGATAATTATTTATGGAAAAAATACAGAAACTATGAAAGACACTCTTATAGAAAAGGGGTATATAGTCTCTATTTTTGATGGAGGAGTAGAAAAATGGGCTGAAGAATTATTATCTTTTGAAAAATTAAAAAGATATGAAACTATCGTACCTGTTAGCTGGGTTAAAGATCTTTTAGAAGGAAAAAAAGTGATTCACTATGATGGAAGATCTGTAAAAGTATTTAATGTTGGGTGGAGTGAAAAAGGGAAACCTCATATGAAAGAGCATATCCCCGGATCTTATTGGATGCATACAGGATGGGTAGAAGAAGGGCCTCTATGGAACAGAGTTGATGATAATAAAATTAAAGCTGAATTGGAAAAAGAGGGGATAACTACAGATACACTTGTACTTATTTATGGTGATCCTATGGCAGCTGCTAGGTTTGGAATTATAGCAAAATATGCAGGTGTAGATGATATAAGAATTATAAATGGTGGATTAAAAGCTTGGAAAGACGCTGGATATCCTATAGAAACTGAGATGAAAATTCCAGAACCAGTAAAAGAATTTGGAGCAACTGTTCCTCAAAATCCAGAACTTATAGTAGATCTGCCTAAAGCAGTAGAATTATTAAAGACTGAAGATGGAGACCTTATCAGTATTAGAAGTTGGAAAGAATATTTAGGAAAGGTCAGTGGATATGACTATATCAAACCAAGAGGAAGAATTATGGGATCTAAATGGGGAATGGCAGGATCTGACCCTTGGCATTTAGAAGATTATAGAGGAATGGATCAATTTCATATGAGACCATATACTGAGATTCAAAAAATGTGGAAAGACTTAAAAATAAATTCTGAAAATCATTTGGCATTTTATTGTGGAACAGGATGGAGAGCAAGTGAAGTATGGTTTTATGCACAAGCTATGGGACTTGAAAGAATCTCTATATACGATGGTGGATGGAAAGAATGGTCTGAAACAAAAGAAACAAAGAAAAAGGTTTTAAAAGGTGAGCCAAAAGTATTGAATGAAGAAAATTTTATTAACTAAAAGATATATGATGACTCCTAAAAACCATTGGATAGTATAAAGAAAGGAATATTGATTTTTAAATCATTAAGCCTTAAAAATTAATATAATTATATTTTAGGGGATAATAGTATATTATCTCCTATTTTTAATGCTTGATTAATAATAACATTTAATTTATGTATTTTTTAATAACCATGATAAATCAATATTTTTGTACAATTTGCATATTTTTTGAGTTACTTGTCATGAAAATGGACGTTGATAAAAGAAAAATAGAGTAGATTATCCACAAAAAAATGGAAATGAAATATGAAAGTATTATATTTTAAAATATAACATTGAAAAAAACTAAGAATTAATGGTAAAATATGAGGTAAATTATAACTTTAGGAGGAAATGAAATTGAATAAAAAGCCTTGGGATAAGGGAATTGCAAAAAAAATGCTTACAGAGGATAAAATTGCTGAAAGAGTAGCTGAGTTAGGAGCTCAAATCACAAATGATTTTAAAGATAAAGAGGGAGATATCATCGTAGTATGCTTATTAAAGGGATCTATTATATTCATGGCAGACCTTTGTAGAAAAATTAAATTACCGCTAAAGATGGATTTTATGACTGTATCTAGTTATGGAAATGAATTTATATCAACAAGAGAAGTAAAAATCAAAAAAGATTTAGATGAAAATATTATGGGGAAACATGTAATCGTAATAGAAGATATTATCGATTCAGGAAATACATTAAAAACTGTATTAAAAATGCTAGGTCATAGAGGACCTAAGTCAGTATCGTTATGTACACTTTTAAATAAACCTTCTAGAAGGGAAGTTGAAATTGATGTACAATATATTGGTTTTGAAATAGAGGATGAGTTTGTATTAGGTTATGGATTAGACTATATGCAAGAGTATAGAAACATACCTTATGTAGGTATCATGGGAAATTTAGAAGAACTAGAAGACTAAGGAGATAATAATGAAATATTCAGTAGATGTATTAATATCAAAAGAAGAAATTGCAGAAAAAGTAGCAGAATTAGGGGCTAGAATAAATGAAAAATATAAAAACAGTGAAGAGTTAGTACTCATTGCTCTTTTACGTGGATCAGTAATATTTATGGCCGATCTTTCCCGTGAATTAAAACTAGAAAATGTAAGATTAGATTTTATGACTGTATCTAGTTATGGAAATTCTATGACTTCATCTAGAGATGTAAAGATTAAAAAAGATATAGAAGACTGCATCAAAGATAAAGATGTTCTTATTGTAGAAGATTTAATAGATACAGGATTTACTTTAAGTAAAGTTGTTGAAATATTAAAAATAAGAGAACCAAAATCTCTTAGTATCTGTACACTTTTAGACAAACCAGCTAGAAGAGAAGCAAATGTTGAAGTGGAATTTTCAGGATTCAAAATTCCAGATGAATTTGTAGTAGGATATGGAATTGATTATGCAGAAAAACATAGAGAACTACCGTTTGTCGGAAAAGTAACTATAGAAAAATAAACTATAGGAAATCACTATAGAAAAGTAGGTGGAAAATGGGATTTAAACACAAAAAAAAATATGGACAAAACTTTTTAACCAATGCAGGACAGGTTTTAGATAGAATTATAGAAGTTTCAGACGTTAATTCTGAAGATGCTATAGTAGAGATAGGACCTGGTGAAGGAGCACTTACAGAACTATTATTGGAGCATGGAAAAAAAGTTACGTGCATGGAAATAGATAAAGATTTAGAAAAAATACTTAGAAATAAATTTGATACTAACCCTAAATTTACTTTACTTATGGGAGATGTTTTAGAACAAGATTTCCAAGAAAAAATAGGAGAACCAATAAAAGTTGTAGCTAATATACCTTACTATATCACTTCTCCAATTATTCATAAATTAATACAAAATAGAAATATTATAAGTGAAATTTATATAATGGTACAAAAAGAAGTTGCTCAAAGGATATGTGCAAAATCGGGAAGCGATAGAAGTGTTCTTACACTTTCTGTTGAATATTTTGGTGATGCAGAATATTTATTCACTATCCCAAAGGAAGATTTTACACCAGTACCTAAGATTGATTCGGCATTTATGTCAATTAAACTACGTCCTGACAATAAGTATGAAAAACTAGTAGATGAAGCTACATTTTTTAAATATGTAAAGGCAGCTTTTGCTACCAAGAGAAAAAATATACTAAATAACTTGTCTAACTTAGGATTTACTAAGGCTGAATTAAAAGATAGGTTAGCTACGATAGGTATAGAAGGAAATAGAAGGGCTGAATCAATAAGTATCGATGAATATATGGAACTTATCAGAGTCTTAGAAGAAAAATAATAATTAAAGGGTTGAGAATGGAGATAAAAATTCATTCTGAATTTTTTATTAAGGGGATAATAAATCGCTATAAGCGCAAAGGAGGTAATAAATTATGATGAGAAGTTACGAGTTTTTTATTCAGACAGAAAGAAAAAATATCGATTTTATAAATAAAGTAATGGAAGCGTATGAAGGACTCGGGATAGTTAGAACTTTAGATGCTAAACTAGGAACAATAAAGATTATATCTACTGAATTTTATGCAGCACAAGTAAGAGATGTTGTAGAAGATCTAGATGCAAACGGAGTATATGCTAAGATAACTTATGAGGGGCCTTGGAAGGGTGTATTATAAATAGAAAAGTGTGAAATCAAGATCAAAAGGAGGCAATAATGGAAAAAAATTGTCATACAACAGATCACAGAGTTTACTATAATGAAACTGACAAAATGGGAAGAGTATATCACTCTAACTATATTATTTGGATGGAAAAAGGGAGAACAGAATTTATTAGGACGAAAAATACTTCCTACAAATCTCTAGAAAAAGATGGAATTTTTCTCCCTATATCAGATATAAATATAAAGTTTTTTAAAGCTATAGAATACGATACAGAGTTAAAGATAAAAACTATTTTGGTAGATATAGATAGAATAAAGATTAAATTTAAATATGAATTTTATGATAAAGAGATGAAAATTCTATTTGGAATTGCAAATACTACAAATATTTTTACAGGGATAGATGGAGTGCCTAAAAGAGTCAGTAAAGAATTGGCAGAAAAAATTAGAAGTTAACTCTTTTTTCTTTGGTTTCTTTTTAACATCGTGAAAATACCTAAGGGGAAGAGTAATATAAAGGAGGAATAAAAAATGGAAAAATTAGCAGTACTATTAAAATATATAGTTTCAGAAATGGTGAAAACTCAAGAAGCGATCGATATTACATATGAGGAAAAAAAAGATCTTATTGTGTTTAAAATAAGAGTAGCCGATGGTGAATTAGGAAAAGTAATCGGTAAAAATGGTCTGACTGCCAACGCTATCAGAGGAGTAATGCAGGCAGCAGCAGTAAAAGACAAGTTAAATGTAAATGTAGAATTTTTAGATTAATTAGGAGGTAAGAATATGGAATTAATTTCAGTAGGAAAAATTTCAGGGACTCATCATCTAATGGGAACTGTCAAGGTCGCATCAAACTTTCAAGACCTAAGTATACTAGTGGGATCTAAGGTTCTTATAAAAAATACCAGTGGTATGAGTAAAATATTAACAATAACTAATATAAAAAAAATAAGCCCTAAAAGATTAGCTTTTGATTTTGAAGAAATAACAAATAAAACAGAAGGAACTGCTTTATCTGGATATTCTATATATGTTAGAAAAGACATTTTAGGAATGGATGAGGATGAATATTATGCCTCTGATATAGTTGGGATGAAGGCTATAACTGTAGAAGGTGAAAGTTTAGGTGAGATTACTGATGTGATGGAAACAGCAGGTCATGATATCTATGTAATCGGTAGTGGAAAGGAAGAGATTATGGTTCCTTCAGTAGAGGAATTTGTAAAAAATATAGATTTTGAAAAAAGAATAGTTACTTTTGAACTAATAGAGGGAATGAGACCATGAAAATAAATATTTTAACTCTTTTTCCTGCTATGTTTACGGGGTTTAAAAGTGAAAGTATAATTAAGAGAGCTATAAATAGTGGGTCATTGGAGATAAACATCATAGATATAAGAGATTATACCTTTGATAAACACAATACCGCTGACGATACTCCATTTGGTGGAGGAGCAGGTATGGTATTAAAAGCTGAACCTATATTTAAAGCACTAGAAAATACATCTGGAAAGGTAATTTATACCTCTCCTCAAGGTGTGACTCTCAACCAAAACTTGTCTAATGAATTGAGTCTTGAAAAGGAAATAACAATAATAGCCGGTCACTATGAAGGTATAGATGAAAGGGTTATAGAGCAAAAAGTAGATTTAGAGATATCTATTGGGGATTTTGTATTAACAGGAGGAGAGTTACCAGCAATGGTTATAGCTGATTCTATAGCTCGGCTTCTACCAGGTGTAATAAATAAAGATTCTTATGAACAGGATTCATTTTATAATGGTCTCTTAGATCATCCTCATTATACTCGTCCAGCAGAAATTAACGGATTAAAAATTCCAGAAATATTGCTCTCAGGACACCATAAAAATATAGAGTTGTGGAGAAAAAAAGAAAGTCTTAAAAGAACTTATTTGAGAAGACCTGATCTATTAGAAGGTCGAAAGTTTACAAAGGAAGAGAAAAAGTTACTAAAAGAGATAGTGGAAGAGCTTTAAAAAGCTAACCCTTTTCCTTTTTGTAGTTTCTCCCTCAATAGGAAGAAACTAAAGTAATATTTTCAGGCAAAAAAATCCATATAAGGTTTTGACTTTGATAATTATTAGGAAAACCGTTAAGGGAGGGGAACTAATTTTGATATATTCTTTAAAAGATAAAAAACCAGTAATTGGAAAAAATAACTATATAGCTCCTAATGCTACTCTAGTAGGAGATATTGTATTAGGTGAAGATGTAAGTATATGGTTTGGAGCTGTACTACGTGGTGATATGAGTAAAATCACCATTGGAGATGCATCAAATATCCAAGATAATTGCACAGTCCATGGAGATGCTCCATATCCCGTTACTTTAGGAAAGGGAGTTACAGTAGGACATAATGCTATTGTTCACGGATGTACTATAGGAGATAATTGTGTGATTGGGATGGGGGCTATTTTATTAAATGGTGTAACTATACCTAAAAATTGTCTTGTAGGAGCGGGATCTGTTGTAGGAGCTACTTTAGAGGTTGCAGAAGGAAGCTTAGTAATAGGAAACCCTGCCATAGTTAAGAAAAAATTATCGGATAAATATATTGATTATTTAAAATATGCAAAGGATGTATATATAAATGATATTGATATCTATACGAAAGAGTTAGAAGAGATAAAATAAGATGATTTAATTAATATAAATGAGAAAAAAGGAGATAATACATGAGAGAAAAAATATATTTAGGATTAGTACATTATCCTGTATACAATAGAAACCAAGAAACAGTAGCTACATCAGTAACAAACTTTGATATCCATGATATATCTAGAAGTTGTAAAACATATGACGTGAAGGGATACCATATAATTACTCCAGTAGATGCTCAAGTAGAATTAACTAGTAGAGTAATTGGATATTGGAAGGAAGGATTTGGTGGAAACTTCAACAAAGACAGAGAAGCAGCATTTTCTAGTACATATGTTACTGAAAGTATTGAAAAAACTATAGAAGAGATAGAAAAAGCTGAAGGGAAAAAACCAATAGTGATAACAACTTCTGCAAGAATATATGATAATTCAATCTCATATGAAGATATGAGTGAAAAAATATATAATGATGATAACGTTTACTTATTATTATTTGGTACAGGACATGGTCTAATAGACGAGATCATGGATAGCTGTACTCATATCTTAGATCCAATAAGAGGTAAAACAAGATATAATCATCTATCAGTAAGATCGGCAGTAGCTATAATCTTAGATAGATTATTAGGTGAAAAATAGAAAATTTAAAATCCCC
>NZ_JBATVM010000096.1:0-36011 GCF_049671765.1 Psychrilyobacter sp. | reverse complement strand
GCAGTTAACGCTTTATAATTACCTGTAATAACAGAGACTAAAAAGGAGTTGAAAATTCAACTCCTTTTTTATTATTTTTATTTATCTCAATTGTCTAGTCTTATGTTGCGTTTTTTTAAGAATAACTGACATAAATTTATAAAAAAAACATAAAACCCTGGAGTTTTATGCTATGTCTAATATTTTAGATTAATTTATAAATTCCTGTATCATATTATCATAATGTTGAAATAAAATTTATTTTTTCTTTTCATCTTCTTCCCTCTCCTTTTTAGAAAATACACACCCACAATAATCTTGACGATAAAGGTTATACTCACGGGATAGCTCTATAGATCTTTTGTACCCATTTTTTTTCTTGAAATCAGCTCTTAAAAATTTAACTCCTAATCTTTCTTCTAACTCTATTCCAATCTCATTTATCTTTTGACCGTTTTTTAATGGACTGATAGAAAGTGCAGTACAAAAGTAGTCATAGTTTAGTTCTTTAGCCATTTTTGCTGTTTGGGTAAGTCTTAGGTCGAAACATTTGAAACAACGCTCTCCACCCTCTCTTACATCCTCTAAGCCCTTTATCTTATCATAAAACTCTTTGGTGTCATATGTCCCACCTAAAAATTCAATTTTATTTTTAGCTGTTTTATTGATAACTTTTATAAAGTCTTGCTGCTCAACATATCTTTTTTGATATTCATCATCAAAGGTTATATTGGGATTATAGTAGTATACTGTAATCTTAAAATGGTCTGCTAGATATTCTAACACATATGATCCACATGGTGCACAGCATGAATGCAGTAATAATGTTGGTATAGAATCTAATTTTTCTATTTCTTTTATCTTTTTATCCAAGACCACTTGATAGTTTATTTTTGGTTTATTCATAATTTTCTCCTGTTTATGGTTTCTTATCCTAACTCTTATTGTTCTATTCTAAAATAGAAAGGGTGTTATATCTCTAAGATAAAAGTTTCTAACATTATATCTAGTTCACCATTTCCAGATTTAAATTTAGCTTCTATATCCAAAGCTTTATTTAGGTATCTTTGAAGGGTAATGCTATCAAACTTTTCTATAAGAGGAAGTTTTAAAAAGATAACATAGGGATGACTAAATCCCCTTTTATTTTTAAATAAATTTTTATTTTTCTCAAATGCTATTTTAAAAGAGTTATAATTTCTTGTTGATTTTATAGTTCCTTCTTCAAAAAGAACTCTTAGTTTCAATAGGTTTAAGAATTCTCCTGTTAATATATTTAAAAAAAAGATATGTTCTTTTGATTTTGTTAGATGTAAGAGTGTATTCTCCTTATTTCCCTGTAAAACTTCCTTAACCATATCAAAAGTATTATATTCTTTAGATATAGTTAAAATATTTACAACTTTTTCAAATGTAAAACTATCTCCATCTAAAAAATTGTTTATTTTTTGTATCTCTTGGTGAAGAACAGAAAGGTCTCCTCCTACCATATCTTTAAATTTTAGTGCTGTAGATTTGTCCACATTGAGTGTATTAATAATATAATTAGTGGTTGTATTTCCATCTTTATCAGATACTTCTATTAGCTTAAAGTTTCCTTCGACCTCTTTTCTAGCTTTTTTTGGAAAAGGCTTTACTTCTTTACCAAATTCATTTAAGGATGAGTTATAGATAATAATTATGTCTTTATTTAAAATATTAAAATTGTTCATTGCCTTAAAAAAATTCCAAATTTTATCTATTTTTTCTGCTCTTTTAAGGATTAAAACTTCTTTTCCACCAAACATAGAGTTTATAGAAATAGATTGAAAAAACAAGGATTCTTCCTTTAGGCCAGCATCAAAAGTCTTTTGTAAAATATTTGGTGTTTCCACTGTTAGTTTGTTTATTAGATCTTTATAAACTAACTCTGTCGTTGAATCACCTATGATTAAATAATTCATCTAGCCTCCCTTTTAAAAACTTCATCCCAAATGTATTGTGGTTCCATTCCAAGATAGATATCAAATTTACCATACTTTTTTATTGCGGTTACAACGTTTTTATACATATCTATACGTATTTTTTTAAAGTATCTTTCTTTTCCATCTATTCCAACAATAAATTCATTGAAAAATAGATCTGTATTTCGCTCAGCTAATACTTTTTGACGTAAACCCTTTTTATATCTAATAGTTCCAATTCCAATATCTCTTATTTTATTCAAATCAAGGACAGAAAAAATCTCTTTGATCATATTTTGATAGGCTAGAGCACTTCCTTGTATGTCTATCATAGGATCTAATCGAAGTCCAATAGAATAACCGTGTTCTTGAAGTTTTTTAGCCGCGGCAATACGTTCACTAAGAGATGAAGCTCCTAATTCATATCTATCGATTACTTCTTTGGGACTAAATGTAAATGATATAAGAATATTTTTATGAGGAGTTATTTTTAACAAGTTTTTTATATTATGGCTTTTTGTTCTAAGTTCTAATATTAATTCTGGTCTATCTTTAAAATATTCTATAAGGTCAGAAGTAACATTGGTAAGGCTGTCATGAACCAAAGTATCGTTGACGATTCCAGCACTTATCATAGTGCCGCTTTTATTAAACTTATCTAATTCAGTAAACATGTCTTGTAAATTTACATAGAAAATAAAGGCACTGTGATTGAAATAATCTCTAAGGTAACAGTATAGGCAGTTAAAGGGACAGTTGTTTTCATAGGACAGATAAAACTCCTCCTTTATCTTTGATAAATTATCATCTAAATAATAATTTTTTAAAAAATGTCCTTTTTTAGTGGTGAAAAGCGTATATTGTTTTTCTTCTTCGTTAGTTAATTTCATATCCCGAATCATTTGGATAAATGTTTTTTCATCTTTTATAATTTCATAATTTTTTATCTTTTTTAAAATTTCTATTCCCTTTGTATAATTTTTAATATCTTCAGTTATATATATATTGCTCATTACTTTCTCCTATTGTTCATTTTTTCTGTATTTTCATCTAAAAGATGTTAAGTTGAAAATATTATTAAACACTAATTATTATACTATTTTAATCAGTTTTCTTCAATGATATGATATAATAAACTTTAGATAAGCCATGATAGTTGAAAGAATAAAATTGAATCAAAATTACATAAATTGAAAAATAAATTATAATAATTTATGATGTTCATAATAGTAAAAAGGTTTGAATTTATAAAATATAACAGGAGGATGAATATATATGAAAAAAAGGATACAAGAAGTTATAGTAGTAGAAGGCAAAGATGATATTTCTGCAGTGAAGAAAGCTGTAGATGCTGAAATGATTGAGGTTAATGGGTTTGCTGTGAGAAGAAAATCTACATTAGAAAAAATAAAAAATGCTTGTGAAAGAACTGGAGTAATTGTTTTAACTGATCCTGACTTTGCAGGAGAACAAATTAGAAAAACTATTGAAAATTACGTTCCTGATGTTAAACATGCTTATATTTCTAGGGAAGAAGGCAGAAAAGGAGATAATATTGGGATTGAAAATGCTAATCCTGAGTCTATCTTAAGAGCTTTAGAGGGAGCAAAATTCAAAGTTGTTTCAGAAAGAAAAGAGTTTACTGTTATTGATATGATTGAAAATAATTTATCTGTTGGTACTAACTCTAAGATGAACAGACAAAATTTGGGAAGTATATTAAAGATAGGGTACGCTAATAGTAAACAATTTTTAAGCAAATTAAATAATTTTGGGGTAACTAGAGATGAATTTGAGAGTGCTATAAAAAAATTAAAAGATAAAAAATAGATTATTTGTAAATTTATTTTATTTTTTTAAAACAAAATAAAAAAGTACTAAAGATATTTTTTTCACTTATTAAAGCTTAAGTTTTAATAAAAATATCCTAATAAATGATATATATATGTTTCTTAGATATTTTTTTCACCTTGATTTTATCATTTTAATGTTTTGATTTCGAATTAAGTGGTTTTTTTAAAAATAAAATGGTTGATTTTAATAATGATTCATAGTATAAATTATTAGATCGAAAAATAATTTTAATAATTAAAGGGGGATAAAATAATGAGAATAGGAATACCAGGAGAAATCAAACCACAAGAGCATAGAATCGCACTAGTACCAGAAGGAGCAGCAGAGTTTGTAAACAGAGGACATAATGTTTATATGACATCTGGAGCAGCAATGGGTATTGGATTAACTGATGAAGATTATAAAGCCGTAGGAGTAGAGATTCTTTCAACTTTAGAAGAAGTTTATGAAGTTTCAGATATGATTATAGGAGTTAAAGAACCTCAACCTAAAGAACTATCACTTATTAAACCCGGACAAATTCATTATAGATATCTTCATTTAGCACCTGATTACGATCAAACAATTGCTTTAATGAAAGCAGGAGCTACTGGAATTGCATTTGAAACTGTAGAAATGCCAAATAGAAGTTTACCACTATTAGCACCAATGTCTGAAGTTGCTGGAAGATCAGCAATTATCACAGGTTCTAACTTATTAGCAAAACATATGGGTGGAAAAGGAATCTTATTAGGAGGAGTTACGGGAACTAAAAGAGCTAAAGTTGTAGTAGTAGGAGCTGGAATTGCTGGACAAGCTGCATTAAAAATGGCTGTTGGACTAGAATCTGATGTTACTATATTAGATGTAGATATCGCTAAATTAAAGTATCTTGATGATATTTATGGAAACAAGATCAATACTCTTTATTCAAATGCAGGAAACTTAGCAGCAAAAATCAAAGAAGCTGACTTAGTAATCTCTACTGTATTAATTCCAGGAGCGAAGTGTCCTCATTTAATTACTATGGATATGATAAACTCAATGGAAGCAGGATCAGTAATTGTAGACATCTCAATTGATCAAGGTGGATCAACTCCTGTATCTAAACCTACATACCATGAAGCCCCTACTTTCTTAACTGATAATGGTGTTGTAATGTATTGTTGTGCTAATATCCCAGGAGCAATGCCTATAACATCTTCATATGCACTTGCAAACGTTACACTTAGATATGGATTAGCAATAGCTGATTTAGGAATTGCTGGAGCTATCGCAAGATTCCCAGAATTAAGACCTGGCGTAAATGTTTATGAAGGTAAATTAGTATTAAAGCCAGTATCTGAAGCTTTCCCTGATTTACAGTTTGATGAATTAGATTCATTGATGAAATAGATATAACCGTAATATAGTAAAAAACTAAAAAATATTATTTTTAAAAGCTCAAGGTTTTCCTTGAGCTTTTTGTTTAAATGTATTGGTATATTTTTTTATTCTAATAAATAAAATATAATATAAATTATAGTAACCTGGACAAGATACGTTTTAGAAAATTTCAATTATAAAATATAAGATATAAAAAATTAAATTTTGAATGAATTCTAATGAGTAGAAATAGAATGGTCACTCTTCTTGGGATTTTCATTTATTATACCCCACAATTAAAAAACTATAGAATATTCTATAGTTTTTTTTAATTGTGGGGTATAATGTCTATACATTAATCTATACTAGAAAAAACAAAATTTAAATTTTAAATATTCCCTTTCTCAATTGAAGTTTCGGTACTGACCAGAAAAGGTTATATATTACTATAAAAACTAAAAATCAAAGGGAATAAAATCATCAAAAATTTAAATGGTAGAATTGGAGGAATTAAATGGAATTAAAAAAGAAAAAAATAATAATTGATTGTGACCCAGGAATAGATGATAGTTTGGCAATATTATTAGCTATAAATTCTAATGAAGTAGATCTAATAGGAATAACTATAGTCGGTGGGAATGTAGATGCTATGAAGTGTGCAATCAATGCTATTAAGGTATTAGAGGTTGGGGGCAGATTAGATATTCCTGTATACTTAGGAGAATCAAAGCCTCTGGTTAGAGAATTAGAAACAGCAGAAGAAACACACGGAGAGGGAGGATTAGGAAAGATAATCGTTCAAAAAAGCGAAGATCATAAATTAATAAGAAATGGGGCAATAGATTTCTTATTGGTCAACTCTAGTGACTGCCACCTTATCACTATTGGACCTATGATAAATCTTGCTCGTGCAATACAAAAAGACAAAGAAACTTTTAATAAATTTTTATCTATAACCTCAATGGGAGGAGCTTATAAAAGTCACGGAAATTGTTCACAGGTAGCTGAATTTAATTATTGGGTAGATCCTCATGCAGCTCAGTTAGTATATGAAAATTATGATAAACCTATCACTATGGTTGGGTTAGATGTAACCAGAAAGTGTGTATTAACTCCTAATTACCGTCAGTTATTAAAATTTATAGATACTCCTGTATCAAATTTCATCTACGATATCACAGAATTTTACGTGGATTTTCATTGGAGTCAAGAGAGAACTTTAGGCTGCGTAATAAATGATCCATTGGCTATAGCATATTTTATAGATAATACTTTGGCAGATGGGTTCTATAGTAACTTAGAGATGGTAGTAGAGGGAAATGCTGTAGGTCAGTCTATGATTGATGTACAGGGATTTTATAAAAGAGAAAATAATGTTTTTGTTCTTACTGAAGTCGAAAGTACAAGATTTATGAATATGTTTTTTAAAAGATTATTTAAAGGTCATGAAAAAGATATTGATTTAGTAATAAAATAAAAAGACATTTTATCATAGATGCAGAATATTGAAGACTGTGATGAATATGGTAAAATCAGTAATAAAGGAAAAAGAAGTCATTTTAGTATATTTATTAAAAGGAGGGATAGGCTATGCCAGAGCAAACATTTTTAATGATTAAACCAGATGGTGTAAAAAGAAAACTAGTAGGGGAGATAATAAATAGAATAGAAAAAAAAGGATTAAAGGTAGTGGCTATGAAAATGCTACAAATAACAGAGGAGTTAGCTGAATTACATTATTACGAACACATAGGGAAAAATTTTTATGAGAAGTTGATTGAGTTTATTACATCTGGACCTGTTGTAGCTATTGTTTTGGAAGGAGATGGGGTAGTAGAACTTATTCGTAATTTTGCAGGGAAAACTAATCCAAAAGAGGCTAAATATGGTACAATAAGAGGTGATTATGCTTTTGAGATAACTCAAAATGTTATTCATACTTCTGATTCTATATCAAGTGCTCAAAGGGAGATAAATAATTTTTTTGAAAAGGCAGAATTTTTTATCTAATTCTAGAATAAAAAAATGGTTTTAGTTTTCTAAATTTGAGATAAATGTATATTTATGATAGAATTATTTAAAATAATAGGGGGAATTTATTATGAAACAAGTGTGTGATGTAATGAATACTAATTTAATAACAGTAGAGGGAAATTTAACATTTGATAACATCTTAAAAATTATGGTAGAAAAAGGCGTTGGAAAGCTTCCTGTAATTGATAATGGACAGCTTATAGGAGTAGTCACAAGGAATGATATTTTAGTAAGACAAGAAACAGCACCACTTCCTCCAGTAATTGCATTTTGGGATCTACTTATAACTCTTCCAGAAAACAAAGAATTTCAAAAGAAATTAAAAAAATTATCAGGGTATGTTGCAAAGGATATAATGTCTACGGATTATTTAATAGTAAAAAAGAGCGATGATTTAGCAATTGTAATAACTCAGATAGTAGAACAAAAATACAACTATGCACTTGTGGTAGAAGAAGAATCCATAGAGGGTATTATAACGAAAACTGATCTAATTAAAAACTGTTTTAATTAAGAAAAAAAGGATGGTGTAAGAAAAACGTTGGAAATTTATAGTCAACTTATTTTATTGATGGTATTAATTATTTTATCGGGGTTATTTTCAGCTTCTGAAACAGCACTTACTGCATTTAAAAGTACTGATCTAGAAGAAATTGAAAATACTAATCCTAGAACAGCAAAATTATTGAAAAAATGGTTAACAAAACCTAATGAGATTTTAACAGCAATACTTTTAGGGAATAATATTGTAAATATTTTAGCTTCATCTATTGCAACCATAGTAACGTTGCAAGTAATGGGATCTAAGTCTGGAAATGCAATAGTTGTAGCTACTGTATCTATGACTATTGTAGTATTAATATTTGGAGAGATAACTCCTAAAATTGTTGCGAAAACATATTCAAAAAAAATATCAGGGATTGTTATAGGACCAATTTATTTTCTAAGTATTGTAACTCTACCTATCATAAAATTATTGATGTTTATTACTAGGATTATTAGTGGAATGATGGGAGTAAACATCAAACATGAGAATCTTATGATAACAGAAGAAGAGATTAAATCCTATATCAATGTTGGAGAAGCTGAAGGAATAATTGAAGAGGAAGAAAGAGAGATGATCCATTCAATTATAGAGTTTGGGGACACTACTGCAAAAGAAGTTATGACTCCTAGAACCTCTATCTTTATGTTAGATGCAGAATCTACAATAGATGAAGTGTGGGATGAAATTTTGGATAGTGGCTACTCTAGAATACCTGTATATGGAGAAGATTTAGATGAAATTTTAGGTATTTTATATGTTAAAGATCTAATGACTTTTGCAAAAGAAGGGACGACTGATATACCTTTAAAAAACATATTAAGGGAGGCATATTTTGTTCCTGATACGAAATCTATAGTTGAGGTTTTAGATGAATTTAGAAGTAAACAAGTTCATATGGCCATAGTTTTGGATGAGTACGGTGGAACGGTAGGGTTAGCTACTATAGAAGACCTTATTGAAGAAATTATTGGTGAAATAAAGGATGAATATGATCTCCACGAAGAAGATGAAATCGAAAAAATAAGTGAATTTAAATATAGAGTGGATGCACGAATAAATATAGAAGATTTAAATAAAGAATTAGAGTTAGATATTCCTGAATCAGAAGATTATGAAAGTCTTGGGGGGTATGTTTTAGACATTTTAGGCCGGGTAGCAGTTGTAGAAGATATTGTAGAATTGGATGGACTTAGAATGAAAGTTTTAGTGGTTGATAAGATGAGAGTAGTTAAGATTCTTATAGAGATAAGAGAGGAAGAGGAATGAAAAGAATAAAAAGTTTATTTGTAACTGGATTAATAACTGTCTTGCCAGTATTAATAACTATCAATATAATGTCATGGATCTTTAAATTTTTAAATAATTATTTAAGCCAAAATATCTTTGTAAAAGAGATGACCTCATATCTATTAAAATATGAGTTTTATTCTAAATTTACAACTCAAATATTGGTTTATTTAGTTGCTGTAATAATAATAATATTAACTATTATTATCACAGGTCTTGCCATGAGAAATGTAATAGGTAAAAAGATCGCTAAGAAAATAGATCAATTATTTTCAAATATTCCATTAGTAAAACCTATTTATACAACTATTTTACAGATTAGGCACCTTATGTTTACATCAAATACTAAGGCTTATCAAAAGGTAGTCATGATTGAATACCCTAGAAAGGGAATTTATAGTTTGGGGTTTTTAACCAATAGAGAAAATAAACTTTTTGAAGAGATATTAGGCGGTAAAAAGTTACTCAATATATTTATACCTACTTCTCCTAATCCGACTTCTGGAATGTTTATAATGGTAGAAGCAGACACTGTCAAAGAATTAGATATTAAGATTGAAGACGCTGTTAAATTAATAATTTCTGGTGGAGCTATTGTTCCAAAAGTAAATAAAAATTAGAAAATTAGGAGTATTATATGAAAAAAATATTGTTAATTATAGGTTTACTTATGCTTATCGGCTGTACCTCAGCAGATCAAAAAAAGAAAAAAGAACACTATCTAATTAAAGGGATGAACTATAGTAAAAGTGGGGACTATACTAAAGCTATCAATGAATATAAGGCGTTTTATGAAATTGATAAAAAAGACCCTGTTCTTCTTAGAGAAATTGGTTTAGCCTATGCTCAATTAGGTGATTATAAGGCGTCAGAAAAATATTATTTAGAAGCTTTTAAAGTAGATCCTAAAGATCAAATAACACTATCTAATATGGCTATCTTATACTATAAAATGAAGAAATTAGATAAAAGTCAATTCTATTTATCACAAATTTCATCTGATAGTATTGACTTTAAAATTTACCTATTAAAAGGGTATATTGCATACGATGAAAAAAAATATGAAGATGCTTATCTTAATTTTACTAAAGTTTTAAATTTGATAGATATCAAAGAGTGTACTTTCGTAGGAGAATATGTAGAAATTTTACAAAATACAAATAGAACCAATGAGATATATCCTTTTATCTATAAAGTTTATGAATCTAAAAAAAATGATCCAGAGACAGTTATTACATACTCTAGATTTTTAATAGATGTTTTTAATGACTATGATGGAGCTTTTAAAGCCTTAAAAACATATATTGCAAGGGAAAAAAATAATAGTGTGATATTGGAACTGGCTAAACGAAGTTTTGAAGTAGGAAAAATAAATGATACAGAGTTATATTTAAAGTTATTAACAGATGCTTATAAATATGATTTGGATGTTTTAAATTTAAAAAAAGAGATAGCAGTACATAATAACAAGCCTGAGGATATTGAAAAATATCAAAATATAATAGAAAAGGTGAGTGATCTAGATAATGAAAACGATTAGAATTAGAGTTTGTGGGATTTTAGAAAAAGAGAATGAGGTACTTTTAGTTAAACACATAAAAAATAATAATGAATACTACTTACTTCCTGGCGGAGGAGTAGATCATGGTGAGGACTTTAGAACTGCTCTTAAAAGAGAATTTTTAGAAGAGTGTAATTTAGATGTGGCAATAGAGAATATGGTTTTTATATCTGAAGGAATAGCTCCTAATGGGGGGCGTCACATTGTAAATATATATTTTAAAGTTTCCTATATAAGTGGGGATCTGCAAATTGGATTAGACGGTAGTAACTTAATTGGCGTAGAATATATTAAAAAATCAGAATTAGAAAATGTTATACTGTATCCAAACACAAAAAAAGAACTAAAAGAATATTTTGAAACTAAAGATAGCGAGATAAAATATCTAGGGAACAGATGGGAATAACAATTAAATAAATGTAGTAATATTCGGTGTTTAGTTAGGGAAATACTGGTATATTGGTAATACCCTTTAGGGGTAAAAAATAAATATAAAATTGTATGGATAATGCTTTGTGCTTACTTAAACAATTAGGGGAGAATGAAAAATGAATTTAAAGGACTATATAGCTCTTGTAGAAGATTATCCAAAAAAAGGGATAAAGTTTAGAGACATAACACCGTTACTAGGGGATGGAGAAGCTTTTAAAAAAGCAACGGATGAGATAGTAAAGTATGCTAAAGAAAAAAATATTGACTTAGTAGTAGGTCCTGAAGCAAGGGGATTTATCTTTGGATGTCCAGTATCTTATGCTTTAGAAGTTGGGTTTGCTCCTGTAAGAAAACCTGGAAAACTTCCTAGAGCAACAGTAGAATATGAATATGCTTTGGAATATGGAACTAATACATTGTGCATGCATAAAGATTCTATAAAACCTGGACAAAGAGTTCTAATAGTTGATGATTTATTAGCTACTGGAGGAACTGTTGAGGCTACTATAAAGATAATTGAAGATTTAGGCGGGATTGTTGCTGGGATGGCATTTCTTATTGAATTAGAAGATCTAAATGGTAGAGAAAATTTAGCAGGTTATGATATTATGACTTTACTAAAGTACTAATAAGAAAGCGACACTTGGTGTCGCTTTCTTATTAGTACTTAAATTAAGTATATTTATTTAAAAAATTTTTAAGGAAGGAATTTTATGGAATATAAATCAAATATTGCTGAAGAGCTCAAAAAAAATAATTTAAAAATTGATGAAGAAATGATCTTTTCTGCTTATGAATTTGCAAGGGAGTCCCATGTAGGGCAATACCGTAAATCAGGAGAAGAATATATAGTTCATCCTGTAGAAGTCTCAAAAATACTAATTAGTATGAAGATGGATACAGAAACAATCACTGCTGGATTTTTACACGACATTGTAGAAGATACTATGACTACTATACAAGATATTGAATATAATTTTGGACCTGAAGTATCTAGACTAGTAGATGGAGTGACCAAACTTACTAATTTGCCTGTCGGTAGCAATAAACAGCCTGAAAATATTAGAAAGATGATTGTGGCTATGGCTAGTGATGTAAGAGTTGTTATCATAAAATTAGCTGATAGATTACATAATATGCGGACACTGAAATTTATGCCTGCTTATAAACAAGAAAGAATTGCTAGGGAAACATTAGATATTTTTGCACCATTAGCTCATAGGATAGGTATGGCAAAGATAAAATGGGAATTAGAAGATCTATGTCTATATTACTTAGAACCAGAAATTTATAGAAAATTAGTTAAAATGGTTAATAATAAAAGAACTGAAAGGGAAGAGTATACAAGTGCTATTTTGAGAAGTATGAAAAAAATTATCCATGAAAATAATATAGATGGAGCAGTTTCTGGACGTGCTAAACATTTTTATAGTATCTATAAAAAAATGTATGAAAAAGGAAAAAGTTTTGAGGAACTCTATGATCTCACAGCTGTTAGAGTATTAGTTGATACAGAGGGAGAGTGTTATAATGTATTAGGACTTCTTCATAGTCATTGGAAACCTGTTCCAGGTAGATTTAAAGACTACATAGCAGTTCCTAAATCAAATGGTTATCAATCCATTCATACTACTTTGGTAGGTCCTTTAGGCAAATTTATTGAGGTTCAGATAAGAACTAAAGATATGCATGCTATTGCAGAAGATGGAATAGCTGCGCACTGGAACTATAAGGAAAAAAGAAATAATTCTAAAGCAGATAATGTTTATTCATGGCTTCGTAAGATATTAGAGTGGCAAAGTGAAGCTGACACATCGGAAGAATTTATTCAGACCGTTACAGGGGATATATTAAATGAAACAGTATTTGTTTTTTCTCCAAAAGGGGATGTTATTGAGCTTTCAAAAGGTTCGACTCCTCTAGATTTTGCATTTCATATTCATACAGAAGTAGGTTATAAGTGCATAGGGGCTAAAGCTAATGACAAAATTGTTCCAATTGATTATAAGTTACAAAACGGTGATAGGATAGATATTATAACTTCTAATATATCAAAAGGACCTGGTAGAGATTGGTTAAATATAGTGGCTACTCAAAGTGCTAAAAGTAAGATTAGAAGATGGATAAAGGAAAAAAACTTTGATGAAAATTTGAAAATAGGGAAAGAACTATTTGAAAAAGAATTACTTAAGGTAGGCTCTTCTATTAAACAGATTGAAAATAGTCCTGAAATAAAGGAATATTTAAATAAAAATTCTATCAATAATTTCAATGATTTACTTATTAAAATAAGTTCTAAAGGACTAAATGTAGCTCTTCTTTCACAACGATTAGTAAAAAAAGATGAAAAAATAGAGTTAGAATCTATAGGAAATTATCAAAATGAAACTCCTAAAAGAAAAAGTCGGAAAAAAAATGATTATGGTGTTATAATAGATGGTCTTGATAATACTATTATTCGATTTGCAAAATGCTGTACTCCACTTCCAGGAGACGAAATTGGTGGATATATAACTACCTATGGAGATATTGGGATTCACAGAGTGGATTGTAAAAACTATATAAATTTAATTGCCCGTGATCATAACAGAGAGATAGGTGTTAAATGGGATGATGAAATTATAGGTCGTAAGATCAATAAATACAGATTTAAGTTTACTATAGTTACAACAGATAGAGCAAATATTCTCTTGGAAATTGTAAAAATTATTGCTGACCACAAGATAGATTTAGAAGGAATCAACTCTGGTCATATGAAAAATGGTGCAGAAAAACTTGCAATCATTGAGATTACTATAGATATTAATGAGAAAAAAGACTATGAGAAATTAATTAATCATATTGTAAATTTGAAAGATGTAATAGAGATTAGAAGGAATAAAAACAATTAAAACCCTTTTTTTATTGGAAATTAAATAGAGAAGGCAAAAGGAGTATAAAATGAAAAAATTACCAGTAAATTATGAATTGTCCCATATAGATGGAAAAGCAAGAGCAGGAGTTATAACTACTCCCCATGGAGACATAAAAACACCAGTATTTATGCCAGTTGGAACTCAAGCAACTGTAAAAACCATGAATCCAGAAGAAGTTAGGGAATTAGGGGCAGATATTATTTTAGGAAATACTTACCATCTATTTCTTAGACCAGGTGATGATGTAGTTGCTAAATTTGGTGGATTGCATAAATTTATGAATTGGCCTCACCCTATATTAACAGACAGTGGTGGATTCCAAGTGTTTAGTTTAGGAGCTATAAGAAAAATAAGAGAAGAAGGGGTAGATTTTAGGTCTCATATTGATGGATCAAAAAGGTTTATTTCCCCTGAAAAATCTATAGATATTCAAAATAATTTAGGATCAGATATAGTTATGTTATTTGATGAGTGTCCCCCTGGACAGTCTTCTAGAGAGTATTTAATCCCTTCTATTGAAAGAACTACTAGATGGGCTAAAAGGTGTGTGAGAGCACATAAAAGACCTGATGAGCAGGGTTTATTTGCAATAGTTCAGGGTGGAATATATGAAGATCTAAGAGACAAGAGTATGAATGAATTGATGGAAATGGATGAAAGTTTTTCTGGATACGCTATAGGTGGATTAGCTGTAGGAGAACCTCGTGAAGACATGTATAGAATATTAGATTATATAACTCCTAAACTTCCTGAGCATAAGCCTAGATACCTAATGGGTGTTGGAGAGCCTCTTGATATGTTAGAAGCTGTAGAACACGGTGTAGACATGATGGACTGTGTACAACCATCTAGAATTGGTAGACATGGTACTACATTTACCAAATATGGAAGATTAGTCATAAAAAATGCTAAGTATTCCCTTGATCCTAGACCGTTAGATGAAGATTGTGACTGTTATGTATGTAAAAATTATACTAGAGGATATATTAGACATCTATTTAAAGCTAATGAGATGTTAGGACAAAAATTAGCTACTTATCATAATCTTTATTTCTTGATAAAGATGATGAATGGAGCAAGAGATGCAATTATAGATAAAAGATTTATTGCTTTTAAAGAGGAATTTATAAATAATTATACTCAAGGTAAAAACAGTGAGTGGATAATTCCACAAAGAATAGAAGATTAAAAAAAAGAGATGCATTGCATCTCTTTTTTTTTGGCTCTTATGCTTCGAAACTCACTTCTAAATTTTGAGAATTCATAGCAGAAAATTGTTTTTGAAATTCATTTGGGTTAGTAATAAAGATAGGATAATGAACTATAAGGGTTGTGTTATTATAGATAGTAAAATCATCTATTATAAAGCCTTCTACGTCTCCTATTTTAACCTTAATTTTGGTAAGTTTAGTTAAGAATATATCTAAGGCATTTAAATCTAAATCTAGAAGTTCTTCAAGGGCATTCTCTGAAAAAATTGCTTGATTTATAGGTTTGGTATAATTTCTTGTGGTATCACTGAGAAAAGATACAAATTTTATAACTAGAGGCATATATAGACTACTTATATCTGAATCTAGCTTCTCCATAATTTTTTTAGTAATTGGAGGAAGAACTTCTTTTAGATTTTCAGCTTCTTTTTTTTCTAACTCTAAATCATCTACAGCTTCATATATATTTGAAATTCTTTCTTCATCATTAGGTTCTTTGGCCAAAATTTCTGTGACTCCTTCGACTGAAATACCTTGTTGTTTGAGTTCATCAATTATAGATTTTTCCTTTTCGATCAGACCTCTATATGCTATCTCGGCTATCTCATTAAAAATATCATAAACTCCGTTATAAAAAATAGTCGTTTGCTCATGTTCTAAAATCTCCTCCTTACTGTTAGAATCTTCTAATCGACTCAAGATATTTCCAATTCCTACAATTAGTTCATCCTCTAGATACCTAGAAAGAAGACGGACATCCCTTAATTTCATATTAATTTCTAATTTAATATTTTTATTTTCAATATCACTTTGATTATAAACAACTTTATTCATAATTCCCACCTCATTTTAAATTCTAGTAATTTTATTTGTCTTAATTATTTATTGGCAAGAATATAAAATTTCCTCTATTTATGGCCTCCTAATACATAAAAAATAATATTTTCATATTTGTCACATATATGGTAAAATTAACCTTAGCGATAATAAAAAAACAAAGAAAAAACCGGGAGGATTTTATGAATAATAACGATGTACTACGTAGATTTAGATATGCTTTAGATATGAGTGATAAAGAGGTAATAAATGCATTTAAAGAGTCAGGACATATTATAGACAAAGAAGGGGTTCTTAACCTATTGAAAAAAGATGAAGAGGAAGGTTTTGAAAAGTGTAACAATAGACTACTAGGATTGTTCTTTGATGGTGTTATAATTCAAAAAAGAGGGAGAAAAGAAATGAAACCTGGAGAAACTCCACAAACTCCAGCTCCAATGACTTCTAATAACATTAATAACCAAGTTTTAAAAAAAATAAAGATAGCTTTAAATTTAAAAACTGAAGATATGGTAGCTGTATGGGAATTAGCAGATATCTATATTTCAAACTCAGATTTAACTGCATTATTTAGAAAAAAAGGACAGAAAAACTATAAGGAATGTTTAGATAAATTTTTAAGAACTTTCTTAAAGGGATTGGCTGTAAAATATAGAAAGTAGAGGTGACAATGTGGAAATTTTTAATTTGAAAAAATCAAAGTTATTGAAAGCTAGGGTAAAAAAGCAGATGACTGCTGAAGAAAAACAAATATGGAACTATATAAAGGATAGAAAACTTTATAATTTAAAATTTCAAAAAGAGCGTGAGATAGGCAGATATATTGCCAATTTTTACTGCCCAGAAATTGAGTTTGCTATAGATATAGATAATGAGAAGCATACTAAAAAATATGAAAAAACAAGAGATGAATATTTGCAATCTATAGGGGTAACAAGTATTCGATTTACCAGTAGTGAAGTAAAAGCTAACTTGGAAGAAACATTAAAACAAATAGAAACTGTTATAAGTACACTTAAATTTTAAAAAAAACTGGACTCTAAAATAGAGTTCAGTTTTTTTTAAAATTTAAATTGTTATATATGAGTTGACATTCATATGACTATGGGGTAATATATGAATAAGCGTTCATATATTATTTGTTTAAAGGGAGAAAATTATGAAAAGAGAAGTTATATATAATGTAAAAAACCTACATTGCGGTGGATGTGCTGCTAAGATTGAAGATGCAGTGAATTCATTATCATATGTAGAAAGTGCTAATTTAAATTTCATGAAAAAAACTTTAGTCATTGCTTTAAATGAGATAAAAGAGGATCTTTTGGAGGACTTAAATAAATTAGCAGATAATTTAGAACCTGGAACAATAATCGAAGAAGTTTTAACTAAGAAAAATACAAAAGTTACTTATAGTGTAGAAAATTTACATTGTGGCGGATGTGCATCTAAAGTTGAAAATGCAATAAATGAACTCCCAAATGTTTTGGAGGCTACACTAAACTTTATGAAAAAAACTTTAGTGGTTGAATTTTCTGAGAAAAGAGATGACTTTTTAAAAGAGATCAAAATTTTAGCTGATAAAATTGAACCAGGAACAACTATTGTTGAAATCGAAGAAGATCCAAGTGAAGAATATGTAGAGCCTGAAAAAATTGTTAGTATAAAACAAAGTAGGTCTTATAAAAAAGAGTTGAAAGTAGCAATTGCGTTATTTTTATTTTTTCTTGGAACCTTTGGGATAGAAGAAACAAAGTTGAAATTAGCAGTACTTATTTTGGCTTATGTAGTTTCTGGTGGGAATGTAGTTTTAAAGTCATTTAGAAATATAGCTCGGGGGAATGTCTTTGATGAAAATTTCTTAATGACTATCGCAACCTTTGGGGCATTTTTTGTAGGAGAATACTCTGAAGCAGTTGCTGTTATGATATTTTATCAAGTAGGAGAATACTTCCAAGGAAGAGCAGTTAATAATTCTAGAAAATCAATTGAAAGTTTGATGGATATAAGACCGGATTTTGCAAATATAAAAATTGGGAATGAACTAAAAAAAGTTAAACCTGAAAGTGTAAAAGTAGGAGCAATAATTGTCGTTAAACCCGGTGAAAAAATACCACTAGATGGAGTTGTTATAAAAGGAAATGCTGCTCTAGATACATCTGCACTAACTGGAGAATCACTTCCTTTAGACGTTAAATCTGGAGATGCAGTATTAAGTGGGAGTATCAATAGAAACGGGGTAATAGAAATTAAAGTAGATAAAGATTTTTATCATTCAACTGTGAGTAAAATATTGGAATTAGTAGAAAATGCCAGTAATAAAAAAGCTGATACTGAAAAATTTATAACTAAATTT
Source organism: Psychrilyobacter sp. (assembly GCF_049671765.1). NCBI lineage: Bacteria > Fusobacteriati > Fusobacteriota > Fusobacteriia > Fusobacteriales > Fusobacteriaceae > Psychrilyobacter > Psychrilyobacter sp. Next base: position 17,714 of record NZ_JBATVM010000096.1, on the reverse strand, counting down.
GCCAAATATTACACTCCAGCAGTAGTAGTTGTAGCTACGATGACCGCTGTTATTCCTCCTCTGTTTGTAGGAGACTTTAACACTTGGCTATATAGAGCATTGATATTTTTAGTTATATCGTGTCCGTGTGCATTGGTAGTATCTATTCCCCTTGGATTCTTTAGTGGGATTGGTGCTGCATCTAAAAAAGGTATTTTGATAAAGGGTGGAAATCACTTGGAAGCACTATATAAAGTTGGTGCTGTAGTATTTGATAAAACAGGAACTATCACAAAGGGAAATTTCAAAGTAACTGAAGTATTTACGAGTAAGATGTCAGAGGATGAAATTATGTATATATCGGCTCATGGAGAGGCATATTCTAATCATCCAATAGCTAAAAGTATAGTAGAATCATATGGAAAAGAAGTTCAAATAGAAAAAGTAAAAGATTACAATGAGATAGAGGGTCAGGGAGTAAGTTTAGTTTTAGAAGGCAAGAAGATACTATTAGGAAACTATAAATTAATGGAAACAAATAATGTGAAATGTCCAAAAATAGATAAAATAGGAACCATTATTTATGTGGCGATTGAAGATAAATTTGAGGGTTATCTTGTGATTTCTGATGAATTAAAGGTCGATTCAAAACAGGCGATCTCATCTCTGAAAAAAATGGGAATAAAAACATATATGTTAACTGGAGATAATGAGTATGTAGCGGCTGATATTGCTAATAAAGTAGGAATAGATAAAGTTTATGGTGGACTATTACCAGATCAAAAGGTAGATGTTTTTGAAAAAATTCAAAATGGAATTGGTGGGAACGTAATTTTTGTAGGAGATGGAATTAATGATGCTCCTGTACTAGCCCGTGCTGACGTAGGAATAGCCATGGGAGGAATAGGTAGTGATGCTGCGATAGAAGCTGCGGATGTAGTCATAATGAATGATGAACTTACAAAGATAGTAGATGGAATAAATGTTGCCAAAATAACTAGAAAAATTGTTACACAAAATATTATATTGGTCTTAGTTATAAAACTAGTAGTTATGGGATTAGGAGTCATGGGAGAAGCTACAATGTGGGAAGCTATATTTGCTGATGTAGGAGTAGCAATCTTAACTATATTTAATTCTATTAGGATTTTAAAAAAGTAATGAGAAACTATATCTAAAAAATCAAGGTGATGTTATATCAAAAGAAGTACAATTTAGAGGTTTATAGCTTCTGAGATAATAAAAAAATAAAAGTCTAGAAATTTTAACGAATTTCTAGGCTTTTAGTGTATAATGGGGGAAATAAGACTGTAGGAGTTGATAATATTGATTTTGACAAAAGCAAGAATTTTGAGCCATGGTATAGATGAAGGGATATATTTTATCCGAATAGCAGATGATAAGATAAAAACAATTAGTAAGGATATGATCCTTCCATTTGAAGGTGAAAAAATAATTGATATAGAGGGAAATTATTTAACTCCTGGTTTAATTGATTGTCATACTCATTTGGGATTAAAAACTGATTCAGCTGGTGTTTTTTATGCTGATCACAATGAGAAAAGTAACTTTATAACTCCAGAAGTAAGAGCTATAGATGCAATAAACCCTCAAGATATAACCTTTGTAGAAGCTAGATCAGCTGGAATAACAGCGTGTGGAAGTGGGCCTGGATCTGCTAACCTTATAGCTGGACAATATGCCTGTATAAAAACTTTTGGAGATACAATAGATGATATATTAGTAAATCCATATATTGCTATGAAAGCTGCTTTAGGAGAAAATCCAAAACGAGTCCATAATCTGACTAGGATGGGTCTTATAAGTAAGTTGAGAAAATTTTTGAGAATTTCTAAAGAGTATAATTTAGATGAAGAGGCTAAATATGACCATCAATTGGAAGCTATGAAACCTGTAATGAATAAAGAAGTACCCTTAAAAATTCATGTGCATAGGGCTGATGATATAGTCTCTGCCATAAAGGTTGTAGAGGAATTTGATCTATTATATACATTAGATCATGTAACTTGTGGGGCAGATATATTAGATTATATCCATACAAAGAAAAGAAACCTAATAATAGGACCTAGTTTAGGAGCTAGAGGGAAGATGGAGTTAAAGGGGAAAGGATTTGAAAATTTAGTTAAATTGGCTAAGGATCAGGATATATCAATAATAACAGATGCTCCTGTGATACCGCTACAGTATCTGCCAATTTGTGTAGGATTAGCGATTTCTAAGGGACTATCTTTTAAAAAGGGATTAGAAGCAGTAACAATAAATCCAGCTCGTATGATGGGAGTAGAAAAAAGAATTGGTTCTATTGAAGAGGGAAAAGACGCAGATCTAGTTGTGTGGAAAGATAAACCTTTTACAAGTATTCAAGATCCAATTTTAGTTATGATAAATGGTAAAATTATTAGTTAATAAAAATGGGGTTCTCTAAGAGAACCCCATTTTTGTTGCACTTTCCATTTTCTCTGATTTTTTTAAAATATTTTATCTAATTTATCAGAATAAAATAAAATGGCATCTTTATAGCTTTTAATTTTAGTATCATTTGAAGTTTCACTTATAATTTTTAGTAATATATCCATAGAATTTTTATGATCTCCTAAATTATAAAGAGTCATAGAATAAAAGACTTGAAAGTCTTTATTATCTGGAAATTCATTCATGGCTCTTTTAAAAATTTCTTCTGATTTTTTATACTCTCCTATACATCGATAGGTGCTTCCTAAACCTAGATAAGCCCCCTCTAAATTTTCACTAGAAAGTCCATTTTCAATTGCTTTAAGATAATAAGGGATGGCTTCTTGTTCTTGTTCTAATGTATCATAACACCATGCACATTGATAGTTAGCTATAGGATCTTTAGGGTTTTCTTTTATATATGTTTTTATAATTTCTAAAGCCTTTAATTTTTCACCATTTTGTCTGAGTTCAACTACTTTTTTTAATATAGATACCTTCATCTTGTTCCTCCTAAAATTTATATGTTTATACGACTTTATAAAGTTCATCACTTTCTGGTTCAGAAATATTTAACTTTTGATCATTAGAGTCGTATATGTATTTTTCATTGATATTTTTTGTAAAATAACCGATTTCAAAAGTAGGGATATCATGTGATATTAATTTATTTAATAGGATATCCTTATTTTTAGAAGAGACAATAATAAGCATTGATCCACTGGAAATTAATTTTAATGGGTCGATCTTATAATAATCACAAATTTTATTGGTAACATCAGAAATATTTAATTGATCGTGGTAGATAGTAACTCCTAATTTAGAAAGCTCTGCAACTTCCCAAATTGCTCCTAAGATTCCTCCTTCTGTGACATCGTGCATTCCTTTAGAAAGTTGTGAAGACAAGAGGCCTTCCTTGACAACACTAGTAAGATCCATCATAGATTTTCCATAGTCAATTTCACTTTGGGATAATATAGTTTTTAATTCTTTTTCTTTTTCATGGGCTATGATAGCTGTGCCTTCTATCCCCGTTCCTTTAGTGAGTAAGATTATATCTCCCTCTAAAATTTCTTTTTTATCTTCATAGTGCTCTTTAGTTCCAAAACCTAAACCTGTTACAGATATTATGATTTTATTTACAGCATCGGTAATTTCAGTATGGCCTCCTAAAATATCAATATTTAATTTGGCACATTCAGATTCCATATCAATCATTATATTTTGTAGGTCTTCTATACTAGTAGATGGAGGAGCTAATATAGTAACCATGATACCCATAGGCTCAACACCTGTAGTAGCTATATCGTTACAGGTTATATTTACAGCTAATTTACCTATCTCAGAAACTGCACCGGTAATGGGATCAGAGCTAATATAACATACTTTTTCTCCTAGATCTATAGCAGCACAGTCATCTCCTATTCCTGGTGAATTTAAAAATTCTTTTCTTTTCTTTTTTATATTATTGAAAATCACTTCTTTTAGTTGTGAAGCAGTTAATTTTCCTATTTTCATTAATTTTCATCCTCTCAAAATTTAAGTTTATTTGTTATAAAATATTATAGCATAAAGATAGAGAAGAAAACTTAATTTTCCTATTTTGGTCACGAATTATATTAGTTATAACAAATTTAAAAGGTTTAATTTGTGACTAGGTTTTTTAATATTTTTTATTTGTGAAGATTGATATTAATTGGTAATCAACTTAAAGAAAAAATAATATTATTATCAGTTATTGATTTTTAGTGCTTAGGTTTTAACTCTTGATAAAACCTATAAAATATAGTACTATATTAGGTAAATAAAAATTTAAAAATAGAGGTGGAAAGATGAAAATAATTGCTCCTGCAGGGGATATAGAGAGGATGGAAGCAGCCATAAAAGGTGGCGCAAATGAGGTTTATCTAGGACTAAAAGGTTTTGGGGCTAGAAGATCAGCTATTAATTTTACTATTAATGAATTAAAAGATGCTATTGATTATGCACATTTAAGAGGAGTCAAAGTCTTACTGACATTGAATACAATTATGAAAGATAGTGAGTTAGACTCTTTATATATGAATTTATCGTCACTTTATGAACATGGATTAGATGCTGTAATCGTACAAGATTTAGGTGTTTTCAGATATTTAAAAGATAATTTTAAAGATTTAGATATTCATGGTAGTACTCAGATGACTATAGCTAATCATGTTGAAGCTAACTATCTATATAATTTAGGGTTTAAAAGGGTTGTTTTATCCCGTGAACTTAGTTTTGAAGAAATCAAAAATATTAGAAAGAAAACTAAGGTAGAATTAGAGGTATTTGTATCTGGAGCTCTATGCATATCTTATTCAGGAAATTGCTATATTAGTAGTTTTATTGGTAGTAGAAGTGGTAACAGAGGAATGTGTGCACAAGTTTGTAGAAAAAAATACACAACAACTAAAAAAGAAAGTGGATATCTTTTGAGTCCAAAAGACCAAATGCTAGATAAGGTTGAGATTGAAAAACTAAAAAATGTAGGAATAGATGCAATTAAAATAGAAGGAAGAATGAAATCGCCTAATTATGTTTATGAAATGGTAGGGAAATATAGAGATATATTGGAAGATAAAAATGAAAGCCATCATCCTGAAAAAATATTTAACAGAGGGTACTCAAAGGGACATTTTTATAAAAATGATAGCGAAAAATTAATGAATAGTCAATATGCTTCTAATTATGGATATAGTATTGGTGATGTTAGAGGTAGAATATTAAAATTAAATACTACAGTTATTTTAGGAGACGGTATAGCTTATTTAGATAAGGATATGAATATATTACAGGGTGAATATCTAAATCAGATTATTATTATGGGTAAAAAAGTGAAAGAAGCGAAAAGATTAGATCTAATTAGTATATATCCACCTAAAGGGACTAAATTTATATATAAAACATTTGATAAAGCATTAAACGATAGTATTGAATCTACATTGAAAACTGCAAAGGGTAGAATGCATATAGGTGGGAAGTTCTTTGCACATGTAGGAGAGCCTATAAGATTTGATATCTATACAAATGGAATAACTTTATCTATTGTAGGAGATATCTTAGAAGAAGCTCAAAAAAGACCTTTAGATAATGAAACTATATTTGATAAATTAGGAGAGATGGGGAATTCTACACTAAAATTATCTACCCTTGATATTCAATATGATGGAAAAGCCTTTGTTTCACTTAAAACTTTAAAGGATATAAAAAGACAAGCCATTGAAAAATTTGAAAATGAATATTTAGCAACGACTAGGAGAACTTTAGACACTTATGAAGCTGTTGGATTTACATCTACAATAAGTGAAAATGACTATAGAACTACAGTGGCAGTTTCTGTTGTAAATAAGGCTCAATTTAAAGTAGCTAAAGAATTTGGAATTAAAAAAATCTATTATAGAGGGCCTGAAGTAGCGAAGGAATCTAATTTAGAAAAAATTGATACAAAATCAAGATTAGCTTCTAATCTATATCAATTAATACAAAATGAAAATGAGGTTGTATCTGTAGACTACAACTTTAATATAGCTAACAGTAGATCTATAGAGGAATTTGCAAAGATAAAAAATGTAGGAGTTATCTATCTGTCACCTGAGTTTGATCTTGATTATCTAAGTACTCTAGAATTGAGTAGATGCGGGATGATGGTTTATGGTCATCTTACAGGGATGTATATAGAAAATCTTAATGTAGAAGCTGATAACTTAACCAATGAAAATGGAGATAATTTTAGACTTCATACTAATAAATTAGGTAATACTCAAGTCTTTTTAGAAAATCCTATGAACGTAATATCTAGAATCGACAAATTAAAAGATTTAGGATTAGCTGAAGTAAGGTTAGACTTTGTTTTGGAGTCAGACTTTGAGATGAGAAAAGTATTAGAGAGTATTAAAACTGGAGTAGGAGAATATACTCCTTACAACTTGCATAAAGGAGTATTTTAAATCTATGAAGTGTAATATATGTGAAAATGAAGATCTTCATCTAATTGAAGTGAAAAATAAAGCTGGATTAAAAAAATACTATAAATGTAAAAAGTGTGAATTTATTTTTATAGATAAGGCTCATATTTTAACCTCTGAAGATGAAGGTAAGAGATATGAAGTCCATAACAATGAGATTTCAGATCCATCATATAGATCTTATTTTAAAAAATTTATAAATTATATAGAAGATGTTTTAGATAAAGAAAATAATATCCTAGATTACGGTTCAGGGCCTCAGCCAGTATTAGCTGATGTAATGGAAAAAGAAGGATATAAGGTCGATATCTACGATAAATATTTCTATAATAAAAAAGATTATTTGGATAAAATGTATGATGTAATTATCTCGACAGAGGTCTTTGAACATATATATATACCTATAGAAACTCTAGAAATTTTGTTGTCTATTTTGAAGAAAAATGGTAAATTAATTCTCATGACGGCGGTCTCTCCTCCTACTGACGAGGAGTTTAAAAAGTGGTGGTATATTCAAGATGCTACCCATGTTGTATTTTATAATAAAAAAACTTTTGATGCTATAAGCAGGAAATACAACTTAGATATAATAAAATATAATCATAAGAATATTATAGTGTTTCAAAGGAGGTAGCCGTGGGGATTAAATTATTTTTACTTTATTTAATTGTTGTAATTATTAATTTCTCTCAATTAGAAACTGAAGTAGCTAAAAAGAATAAGAAAAAAGAAAATACAAAATTAAAGAATAAAAAAAATGATCAACTGAACTTAGGGGAAAAAGGTACTTATAAAAAGATAGATTTACTTCATTTATCTGATATTCAGTTGATTCCAGGAGAAAAATTAGTTCCTAGAGTGGTTTATAACATGGGTAATGTATCTTTAAAAGATTTGAATGTTTTTAAGAAAAAGCAAGCTTTCTTTGAAATTATTGTGCCTACAGCTATGATTGTGGTAGAAGAGATAGAAGAGACTAGAGAGGGTTTAAAACTAATGATGGAAGGGAAAGAAGACAGAGATGAAGAATACCTTTCAAAAATGTATGAAAAATATAGAGTTAAAGAAAAAGACATAGAAGTTTTATATCATAAATTGAAACCTGTTCCTATATCAATTTTACTTTCACAAGCTATTTTAGAAAGTGGATGGGGAACATCTAGATTCTTTGAAAAAGCAAATAACATATTTGGTGTATGGTCAGTAGATCCTACAGAACCAAGGATAAAAGCTGGACAGGCTAGGGTCAATAAACAAGTGTATCTAAGAAGCTATCCGACATTAAAAGAATCTATTTCTGATTATATGAAACTTTTGGCTAGACACAAAGCTTATAGTGAATTTCGTAAAGAACTCCAAACAACAGATGACTATAAGATTTTAGTCCCTAAATTAGACAAATATAGTGAAATGGAAGAGGTTTATATTAAGAGACTTTTAGCTACCATTGAACATAATAAATTATATCAATATGATGGGTATGAATTTGAGTAGAGAGTTATTATTTGCCTTAGGAATAATAATAATTTTTTTAACCTTGGATCTGTGGACTAAAGGATGGGCTGAGAAAAGCTTAAATCTTCCAAAATATCTGTTTGGTGGGAAGATACAATTGATCTATATGAGAAACTATGGGATAGCATTTAATAAATTATCTGGGAAAAAGAAGTTAATATTAATTATAAATTTATTTTTATTCATTTATTTAAGCTATCTTTTATATGCTGATATGAATAATTATTTTGCTTATTCCTTAATATTAGCAGGTGGATTTGGAAATTTTATCAATAGATTACAAAAAGGATATGTAAGTGATTTTATATATTTTAATCTAAAGGGGTGGCCTGTATTTAATATTGCAGATTTTGAAATTATTTTAGGCATAGTAATAGTTATATTAAATGAGATAGCAAATTAATGATTGTATAGAAAATTTAAGAAAGGATAAAAATGGAATTTAAATATTTAAATGGATATTCAGAAAATGTTTTACAACAGGTAGAACAGTTGATTAAAGAAAAAAAATTAGGAGATTATATTAAAAAAAAATATCCTAAAGCTCATAGAATAGATACAGATAAACAACTTTATGAATATACAATGGAGATAAAAAATAATTTTTTAAAGAAGAGTCAGCCACTGTCAAAGGTAGTTTATGATGGAAAAATAATATTAGAAAATCAAGCTTTGGGACTCCACTCATATATTCCTAGGAAACAAGGTAAAAAAACAAAGGTGAAAAATGAAATAAAAATAGCTTCTAAATTCAAAAAAATGCCATTAGAATTTTTGAATCATATAGTGATTCATGAATTGGCACATTTAAAGGAAAAGAATCATGATAAAGCTTTTTATAGACTTTGTCAGTCTATGGAAGAAAATTGTGGGCATGTAGAGTTAGATCTAAGAATATATCTAACTTATGTAGATATATACAAGGAAGAACTTTATTAAAAAAGGACGGTATCTAGTAAAAACAAACTAGATACTGCCCTTTTTTATTTTAAACTAACTTCTAAGTATTAATACTTTTATATTTCTAGATAAAGACTAAACATTATGGTGATGTTTTTTATAATCTGGATGATGTTTATACCCACCTTCCCAAAATTCTGCATTTTTTACTCCCATTTTTATAGAATCATATTGTGGATCTAGTCCCTGAGCTCTTTGCTCTTCATAGTCTTTAAGACTATCTAATGCAGGCTTTCTTAAAAGAATAATAGCAATAATATTTAACCATGCCATAAGTCCTACACCTACATCTCCTAATCCCCAAGCTAATGAAGCTGTTTTGATTGCTCCATAATAAATAGCAACCAGTAATGCTAATCTCATTAAATTGACAACTTTTTTATGGTGTTGACTTCCTTTAAATAAATAAATAATACAAGTCTCTGCATAATAGTAATAAGCCATCAAAGTAGTAAACGCAAATAAGAATAATGCAATAGCAACAAATTTACTCCCAAAACCTGGAATAAAAGAATCAACTGCCATTTGTGTATATGCTGGTCCATAGTCAACACCCGGAATATTTTCAACAATGAATCCACCAACTTTATCACGGACATTATAGGCACCAGTTAATAGAATCATAAATCCTGTTGCACTACAGACAAATAATGTATCTATATAAACTGAAAATGCTTGAACCAATCCTTGTTTAGCAGGATGAGAAACCTCAGCAGCACCAGCTGCCATAGGACCAGTACCTTGACCAGCTTCGTTAGAATAGATACCACGCTTTACTCCCCATGAAATTGCCATACCTAAAATTCCACCAAAGGCTGCGTCTACACCAAAAGCACTCTTAATAATTAACATAAAAACTGCTGGAAGTTGTGTAATATTAACGACAATGATTATAAGAGCAACAAGTATATAAGCTCCAGCCATAAATGGTACAAGAATTTCAGCTGCTTTACCCATTCTATGGACACCACCGAAGATAATAATTCCCAATAGAACCACTATAATACCACCAGTTATATAGGGACTAATACCGAAAGCAGTTTGTACACCTGTAGCGATACTGTTTGCTTGAACACCTGGTAATAAAAATCCCATTGCAATAACAGAAGCAATTGCAAATAATACAGCATACCATTTTATACCAAGACCTTTTTCAATGTAATATGAAGGTCCACCACGATACTGATTATCAATTTCAACCTTATAAATTTGAGCTAATGCTGATTCTACATATGCAGAACCTGCTCCTAAAAATGCTATAACCCACATCCAAAATAATGCTCCTGGACCACCGAGAGCAATGGCAGTTGCAACTCCTGCTATATTACCTGTTCCTACTCTTCCAGAAACGGCTAGTGCAAATGCCTGAAAAGAAGAAACTCCTTGTTCAGATTCTTGACCACCAAAAAGTAATCTTACCATTTCTTTTAAATGACGTATTTGCATAAATCGTGTTGCAAATGAGAAGTAAAGTCCTGTTGCAAGAAGTAAATACACCAGTACTGGACTCCAGATTATCGAGTTGAGAAAATCAACAGCTTGACTCATAAATAACCTCCTTAAATAAAAAAAAATAATTTGACAAAGTTAAAATTTAATAAGAATGAATTTAACTATAATACTATATTCTTTTTTTATTATAAAAATCCTTTTTTTTGGTACTTGTATTATATAATTAAATATAAAAAAAGGGATTTATAGAAAACTCCTTGGAAAAGCTCTAAAAAAATAACTTGGAAAATTTCCAAAATTAAAGGCGTTAAAGTAAGCTTATAAAAACTAAAAACCAGAGATATTTATCTCTGGTTTTTTTAAAAATAATTTGGATTGAGCTTATTGGAACCTATCTCATGTCACTTTTCATTCTAAATTTTCAATGGAGTTTTTTTACAAATGGTTGTCTTATCATATATAGAAATTGCTGATATTTATTTTCTACATACCCAGGTATTCCATACTTAGGTGTAGAGGTATCACCTTGGGGAAGAAAAGTTCCAAAGATTTTATCCCATAATATAAGAAAGGATGAAAAATTAGAATTGGATTCCTTTTGCTTTAAAGAATGGTGGATCCTATGGATATATGGAGTCACAATAAATTTTGAGAGGAAAATATCTAAATTTCGATTGATCTTTATATTACTGTGGTGGAAATAGACATTTATGTTAAATATAACATCATAGAGTAAAAGAGCTTCTACAGGTATTCCCATTAAAAGTATAAATGGTAGTTTGAATAGGTGTCCCATGAGTACCTCAAAAAAATGAAACCTTAGGGCAGAAGAAACATTGAGGAGTCTGTCTGTATGGTGAATATTATGAAAGTGTCTTAAAAATAAGTTTCTATGAAGCATTCGATGCCACCAGTAATTTATACAGTCTAAAAATATAACTCCTAAGATAAGTTTAAAATTAGAATTTAAAGAGGTGATATTAATAATTCCGATTTCCATATTTTCAAGGTATTTAGCTAATGCATAAACTGTAAAGAGTGAAAAAAATCTTCCAATAAATAAATTGACTATTCCAAGACTTATATTGCTTATATCATGTGTTTTTGCAACAATATTTTTATTTACTTGTGGGATAATCCTTTCTAATATAAATAATAATAAAAAAGATGCTCCCATGAATATAATTTTTTCCATAATTTTCTTCTCCTTGAATAAATTTAGTATATGTTTTTTTATAGATTTTACAAAGATATTCTATATTGTACTTTTTATTTATAGATATTCCTTTTTTATTTGGACTATACTAAATAGAATTGAATTTTTTTATTAAGATGTTATTTAATAGAGGAAAGGCAAAGATATAATGTATAACTACATAGAGGTGATTAAATGAACTTAAAAAAGAATATATATATAGTTAATTTTTTTACAGCAATTATTCCAATATTGATAATTTCTATAGTTACATATTTTATTTTTTCAGAAAGACTAAATAAATTAGAAGAGGAAAAAATAGAATTCACAAGTCAAACTATAGAAAAGCATTTAGATGAAAAAATATTGAATAGTATTGAGTTACTCAGTTACTTAGAGGGAATCTACAAAAATGAAGATGATTATTTAGAAACAACAGATTATGGAGATGTTGATCAAGAGAGAACTATTCATATGCTTCATCATATGAATAAACTATCTACTTTGGAAAGTGCGGTTAAGTTTATAGCCTATGGAACAGCTGAGAAAAAAATGTTTTTTGATGAAAATGCAGGGGATCAAAATTTATCTTTGGATTTTGATCCTACTATAAGGCCATGGTATGTAGGAGCATTAAATGCTGAAGATTATTATCTATCTGAAGTTTTTATACATTCGGGAACGAAGGAGCCTATAATTACAATATCTAAAAAGTTAGAAATAAATGGTCAGGTAAAAGGAGTGTTGACAGCACTGTTAGATCTATCTGTAATTTCTGAAATTTTATCAGAGCATAAAGTTGGAGAAACTGGTAATTTTTTTTTATTAGATAAAAATAGTAATATGCTTATTGGCTCAGACCGTGATAAAGAGAAACTTAGTTATATAGCTAATATTAATTTAAGTGATTTTGAAAGTCAGGAATTTGAAAAAAAGACTCCAGAAGGGAATATAGTATATCATATTTATAAATTGAAAAGATTAAATGAAACTTTAGTAGGAGTTGTTTTGGAAAAAGGTATCCATGCTCCTCTTTATTATTTAAGAAAGGTAGTATTAATAATAGTATTTTTAGTTATAATAGTTATTAGTGTTATATTATTTATTTTTGGTAAATCTTTTGATAAGTCATTGAATAGGTTATCTTATATAGTTAATAGTATCTCTAATGGAAATTATACTAAAAATATAGATAAATTGACTGAAATCATAGGGGAAAAAAGTGAATTAAGAATCATAAAGGACGCTATAAAAAAAATGAATCATGAGATAGTTAAAAGAGAGGTAGAATTAAAGTATATTTCTGAAACAGATGTTTTAACTAGTATATATAATAGAAGGGCAATTATAAGTTTTATAGAAGTAGAAATTGAGAAATCAAAAAAATTTGGATCAGAATACGTAGTTATTATGTTTGATTTAGATAAGTTTAAGAAATTAAATGATAAATTTGGACATCTATTTGGAGATGAAGTACTGAAGGGAGTTTGTAAAGAAGTCTCAAAAAATATAAAGAAAACAGATAAATTTGGAAGATATGGAGGGGAAGAATTTTTAATAATATTTCCTAATACTTCATTTTCTGAAGGGATTGAAGCAGCTGAGAGACTAAGGCAAAAAATAGAAGATATGAAATGGGAAAATGATGTAGTTGTAACTGTCAGTATGGGAGTTATAAGAAATATGAGAGCAGATACTTTGAATTTGTCTTTAGAAAGAGTTGATAATTTACTATATAAAGCTAAAAATAATGGTAGAAATAGAATAGAATATCAAGGTGTATAATAAAAAAATTGACAGATAAGTACTTATGGGATATACTTTAAAAAAGATCGTACACGATCTAAATTAATTAGGAGGTACACCATGAATATAAAAGGAAGTCAAACTGAAAAAAACTTAATACAGTCATATCAAGGAGAATTAGCAGGCGATGCACTATATAAAATATTTGCAGGAAAAGCTAGAGAAGAGGGACATGAAAATGTAGCATTATCATTTGAAAAATTAGCTAAGGAAGAGGTTGGACATAGTGAAGTATTTAAAAAATTTCTAGGAGAAGCTGAAATAAATATAGATATAGAAAACTTGAGATCTATGTGTGGTGAAACAGTTTCAAATTTAAGAAGGGCTTCTGCAGGAGAATATCAAGCATATGAAGAAACATACCCTAAATTTTCAAAAATAGCCCAATCAGAAGGATTTTCTGAAGTAGCAAAAGTATATGAAGTATTGGGAAATGTAGAATTAAGGCATAGTAACATTTTAAAAGAATTGGCAGATGGGATAGAAAAGTAATGTTTGAGGTGAAGAGATGGAAGATTATTTGAAACTAGATATGCAACTTTGTTTTAAATTTTATAAGATATCAAGATCAATTATAAGATCCTATAAACCTTTATTAGATAAGTTAGACCTTACTTATCCTCAATATTTGGCTATGTTAGTAATGTGGGAATATAATAAAATATCATTTTCTGATATGAGCAAAAAATTAGATTTAAAAACAGGAACATTGTCACCTATGTTGAAAAAACTAGAAAAAATGGAGCTGGTTGAACGAGTGACTTTGGATATTGATTGTAGAAAAATAGTGATTGGGATAACAAAGAAAGGCTTGGGACTAAAAACAAAAGCTAAAAATATACCTTTGGAAATTTTAGAAAAAACAGGAATAACTATGGAAGAGTTAAAAGATATAAAAGCAATACTTCAAGTTGTAGAAGACAAATTTTAGGTGGGGGAATATCTATAATAATGATATTTTGTGTATTGTAATTATAAATATTTATGATCCAAATTTAGGAGATGATTCTGTGGAAAAATTTTATTATTTTGGAGATGAAGTAGAAAAAGGAACTTATATGTGTGTATTATGTGGATTGGAATTAAAGATGGAAAAGGGTGAAATTTTAGACCTGTGCCCTATATGCTCTGGATCAAAATATCAAAAAGTAGATTAATATACATAATCATGATAGTGGGTTGTTTTAAACAACCTGCTATTTTAAATGGAGGTAATTTATGCTTATCGATGTAACTCAAGAAACAAAAATAGGAAAAATATATAGACCAGGATCTCCAGCACTAGATGTAAAAGAAATTATTTGTAATCAAGGAACAAAATCAGAATATAAAACTATTGAATATACTATTGCGACTCATAATATGGGAACCCATATAGATGTTATGGGTGTAGGAGTAGAGATTCCTCTAGAAAGACTTATTGGAAAAGGAATTAAATATGATATTTCTCATATAACTGATAGACCAGTGGAAGCAGAAGATATAGATCTATCCCTTATAGAAGGAGGAGAATTTATTTTTTTTCAAACTAATTGGGACAGATACGTAATGGACAATAAATATGCTGATCATCCTGAAATATCTATAAATCTTGCAAAAAAATTAACGGAATTAGATATAAATATGATAGGAATAGATGCCCTTGGTATTGGAAAAGGTAAAAATCATGGTACTATTGATAAATTATTGGGACAAGCAAAAAAATATGCTATTGAAAATTTATGTAATTTAAATAAAATTCCAATTAAGGGTTTTAAAGTGTATTGTCTACCGACTAAGATAGAAGGATTAGATGCTCTTCCTGCAAGACTGCTTATAGAATTTTAATTAAAAAATCCATCTTTTAAATTTAAAGATGGGTTTTTTAATTTTATTTACTTAAATCTCCTACAATTTTTTTTCCATGAAATTCAGTAGAGAGTATTTGAGACCTTACCACCTCAAAATTTTCGAGTGTCACCCCTCCAGCAACTACAATTTTAATTTTTCCATGGGCTATAGAAATCATTTTATTTAAAATTTCTTTTCCTTCAAGAGCTGTTTTGGCTCCTCCAGAGGTAAGAATTCTATCTATTCCTAATTTTATTAATTTTTCAATCTCATCTATAGGGTTTGAAATTTCATCGATTGCTTTATGAAAGGTTACTTCCATTTCATTAGTTTCTTTCAAGATGTCTTTTAAGATAGAATAATCAATTTTATTGTTTTTTGTCAAAACTCCTAAAACTACTCCCTTTACACCTAATTTTTTGAATAATTTTATATCTTCAATCATAATATCAATCTCAGAAGAGCTATAGCAAAAGTCACCTCCTCTAGGTCTTATCATAACAAGAACAGGAATTTTTATTTTCTCTAATACTTTTTTTACTGTTCCATAGGACGGTGTAGTTCCACCTTGAGCTAGATTTTCGCAAAGTTCGATTCTCTCAGCACCAGCAATTTGTGCTTTTTTAGCTTCTATAAAATTTTCGACACAGGCTTCTTTTATCAATGAATCTACCTCCAATTAAATTAATTTATTTAAAATGATATTATTTATTTTACTAATGTTTTATAATGACATATAATTATATTAAATTCAAATTTTTTGACATAGATATTTAAAAAATTGATAAAATTAAATCCCCAAGGAAAATAAATTAATCATAGAGGAGACAAAAAATGAAATTATTAAAAGAAAGTGTAAAGATAAGTTTGAAACTTTTAAAAATAATGCTTCCTATAAGTATTTTAGTGAAGATCGGAAGTAATTTTGGAATAATAGAAATACTTTCTAAAACTTTATCACCGCTAATGAAAATAATGGGACTCAGTGGAGAGATGGGAATCGTATGGGCAACTGCCATGATAACCAATATCTATGGTGGAATATTAGTGTTATTTACCATGGCACAAACTAATACATTCACAGTGGCAGAGATAACTATCGTGGCTAGTATAATTTTATTTGCTCATTCACTTCCAGTAGAACTCAAAGTTATATCGGAAACAGGAGCAAAGCCGTGGAAAATTTTAAGTATAAGGGTATTGTGTGCTGTAATAGCAGGAGGATGTCTAAATTTATTATTTAAAACTTTTAATATCTATCAAGAAACCGCAGTTTTTAGATTTACAATAAAAGAATCAAATTCAGGTATTACAAACTGGATATTTGGAGAATTAAAAAAATATATAACAATATTTCTTATTATATTTATTCTTTTAGTATTTATGGAAGGATTGAAAAAAATAGGAGTTATAGGCTGGATAAATAATAAATTTTCTCCTGTGATGTCTTTTTTAGGAATCGATCCAAAATTATCATTGACATGTATCGTAGGACTAACCATGGGAATCAGTTATGGTAGTGGACTTATTATAAAAGAAGTAAGAGAGGGAAGTTATAACAGAAGAGATTTATTTTTAGTGGCAGTATTTATGAGTTTGTGCCATGCTCTTATAGAGGATACCCTTTTGATGATTCCTTTAGGAGCTAAGCTCATAGGAATATTTTGGGGTAGAATATTCTTTGCGGTAATATTTACATTGATATTTAATAAGCTAATGCCAAAAGATAAGATAGAATAAATAGAAGGAAAACTAGGAAAATAAAATCCATAAGGTATGTGTAATGGTATTAAAGTAGATATATGTTATTTTAAGAGACTGAAATATTTATATCTAAAAAAGGTAAGTAGTTTAATTCATCTACTTGCCTTTTTTTAATTGTATAACTATTATTTTCTTAATTGAAATTTTATCAAATCTACTTTATTTAACCTTTCCCATGGAAGGTCTATGTCTGTTCTTCCAATATGGCCAAATGCAGCTAGATCTTGATATTCAAAATTTCCACTTCTCAATTCAAGATCACTTTCTATTCCTTTAGGAGTAAGATCAAATATATTTTTTACAATATTTGCCATCTTTATCTCGCTGATTTTTCCAGTACCAAAAGAATCTATCTTTATAGAAGTTGGTTCAGCTACACCGATTGCATAGGAAAGTTGCACTTCACATTTTTCTGCAAGATCTGCTCCTACAATGTTTTTTGCAACCCATCTTGCGGCGTATGCTGCTGATCTATCTACTTTTGAAGGGTCTTTCCCAGAAAAAGCTCCGCCACCATGTCTAAAATATCCTCCATAAGTATCTACAATTATCTTTCTTCCAGTAAGACCAACATCTCCATGGGGTCCTCCTATTACGAATCTTCCTGTAGGATTTATATGATAGTGTTTTACACATTTTGGGTTTAGTTTATATTTTTCAAGGGTAGGATTGATGACCTTCTCTATAATTGTTTTATGGATCTCACTTTGTGTAACATCTGGGTGGTGTTGTACAGATACGACTACTGTGTCTAC
>NZ_JBATVM010000095.1:0-4183 GCF_049671765.1 Psychrilyobacter sp. | reverse complement strand
TTTGGATACCTGGGATGAACTGTTACAAAAATATACGTCTATTGGAAAAAAAGATGGAATAACTTTGGTAGTAGTAGATTATAGGGGATTAAAGCAAGATGTTAAGTTTGAAAAATTGCTAGAAGAGGTAAGGAAAGTAGACATAAAAAAAATAAAAGGAGATGAATTAAAAGCATTTTGGATAAATGTTTATAATATAGGAGCAGTTAAGATGATTGTGGATAACTATCCTATAGATGGGATTAAAGATGCAGGCTCGCTGTTTAAATCGGTTTGGAGTAAAGATATTATAGAGATAGATGATAAACTCTATTCTTTAGGAGAGATAGAAAATTCGATTTTGAGAAAAAGTGGAGATGAGCTTATTCATTTTGCCATAGTATGTGCATCAATATCGTGTCCAGATCTAAAGAGAACTGCCTATCGTGTAGAAAGTTTAGACAGGGAGCTTTTGGAGCAAAAATTAAAATTTTTAGACCAAAAAAATAAAGGGATGGATAGTGTAGAAAATGTTATATATCTATCTAAAATTTTTAAATGGTATAAGGATGATTTTGGAGATATAAGAAAATATTTAGATATTTCTCAGGATAAAAAAATAAAATACTTTGATTATAATTGGAAATTAAATGAGATGGAATGATGAAAAATTGTCAAGTAATTTAAATTTACAAAAACACTTGAATTTATGTGGTTTTTCTGATATAATTACTCTCGTGAATAAAAAATTTTTTATAAAGGAAGGTGACTAGAATGAAAAAAGGTATTCATCCTGATTATCACTTAATTAACGTTGAGTGTTCATGTGGAAACAAATTTGAAACTAGATCAACATATACAAAAGAAACTTTAAATGTAGCTGTTTGTTCTGAGTGTCATCCATTCTATACAGGTAAGGCGAAATTCGTTGATGCTGCTGGTAGAGTAGATAAGTTTAACAAAAGATACAATCTTAAGAAGTAATAAAAGTGGGACTTTTTTTAAAGTCCTATTTTTTTAGGGAAAAATAAAGTATTAAAAAATTAGGAGGAAAAAAATGTCAGTAATAGAAATTAATCACCCATTAGTACAACATAAATTAACTTTACTTAGAAATAAAGATGCAGAAACAAAATTATTCAGAGAAACTTTAACAGAAATAGCAGGTCTAATGACTTATGAAGCTACAAAGGATTTCAAATTAAAGGATGTAGAAGTAGAAACTCCTATAATGAAGACAACTGCTAAAGCCTTAGCTGATAAGGTGGCTGTAGTTCCTATTTTAAGAGCAGGATTAGGAATGGTAGAAGGAGTTACCACATTTATTCCAACGGCTAAGATAGGGCATATAGGAGTATACAGAGATGAAGAAACGTTACAACCAGTATATTACTACTGTAAATTACCAGAAAATATAGCTGATATGAAAGTTTTATTAGTAGATCCAATGCTTGCTACGGGTGGGTCAGCAATCTATTCAATTGATTATCTTAAAGAAGCAGGTGTAAAAGATATTTCATTTATGTGTATCATAGCAGCTCCTGAAGGGATTGCAAAAGTAATTGAAAAGCATCCTGATGTAGATATTTTTGTAGGTAAAATGGATCAAGGACTAGATGAAAATTCATATATCTATCCAGGATTAGGAGATTGTGGAGATAGAATATTTGGAACTAAGTAATAAAAATTAGGTGTAAATAAAGGTATAATAAAATAATTGAAAAGGATTTTCCAACTGGAAAATCCTTTTTTAGGCTCCATTATGAAATTTAATAAAACTAATGTTATAATATATTTATTATACATAATAAAAATTAGGATATTAAAATAATGTAAAACTTTCATTGAATTTTCATTAATGAAGGTTATCATATGGTATATAAAAAACAATAAGGGGTGATTGCGTGAAAGTATTGTATATAAAAGCAAGTCCAAAACCAAAAAATGAGTCTATCTCTCATAGAATTGCGGAAGTGTTTATAGAGGAATATATAAAAAATAATCCAGAGGATATAGTAACTGAATTAGACCTCTATGATGAAGGGTGTCAATATGTAGATTATAAGATTCTATGTGATTCTTTTGAAAAAAAAGGTGTTATGGTAGAAACTGCCAAAAATTTTATTGAATATGATAAATTTATAATTAGTTCTCCTATGTGGAACCTTTCAATCCCTGCAATTTTAAAATCTTATATAGATCTTATTGCTGTAAAAGGAATTACATTTAAATATAGTAAGTTAGGAATGCCTATTGGTCTTATGAAAGGGAAAAAAGCATTTTATTTAGGATCAAGAGGAGGAGCATATCCATTTCCACTTTCTTTAATTGCACTTGATATAAAATATGTAAAATTTATATTTAAATTTATAGGAATAAAAAACTTTAAAAGTTTCATCCTTGAAAATGTAGATAAATTACCAGAAAAAACAAAACAAAATTTTGAAAAAAATCTAGAAAAAGTAAGAAAAGCATCGAAGAAATTTTAATTGAAAGAAAAGGAGGGAAAAGTGCATAAAACAGGTAAATTTATAAAACAGCTTTTAAAATCAAACAAGATATATAACACAGTAGTAAAAAATATAAAAAAAGATCTTTATGAACTATCTTTTTTTGAGAACATAGAGGTAGAGGAAGAAAATTTAAAAGAAAATTTTAAAAGAAATTTTTTCTCTATATTTATGCTAAGTTTAATAGACTTTTTAGAAGCGGAAAAAGAAGATATCGTTAAATATGGAAAATGTTTATTTTATCTTAGAGGAATAATAACCTGTACAGATAATATTATAGATGATGAAAGTAAAGGTGTTATATTTTTAAATGGAATAGAGGAGAAAACAACTGAAAATACTCTGCTGACTCTGTTGCTTCAAAAAAATCTAGAAAAAATAATCTTTGATTTGGATAAAAAAAACAAAGGGATAAGTAATAAAGTACTTGAAAGTATATATTTGATAGCTAAAAGTGAAGGGTTGAGAGATCGATCTATATACGAGAGCTATCCATCATATAATTCTATTTCTCATGATATTCATAGTGGAATTGGCGGAGAACTATTAAAAATAGGTATTCTTGTGCCACTATATATGGAAAAAAATGATAAATTTAAGGAGATATCAAAGGCACTATATAATCTAGGAATGTCTTTACAAGGATTAGATGACCTTTGTGATATGAAAGAAGACTTTTTAGCTAAAAAGATAAACTTGGCTACTTCGTTTTTTATGGATAAACTAGAGATAGATGAAGAGAAGGCCGTTAATTTGAATATTTTAGATACACCTACTACAGAGGAATATTTAAAAGGAATTATTGATTATTCTATGGAAAGTTTTAGTATCTTAGAAAAAATAGGTTACCCAATTAATAAAAAAATAGGTATGAAATTATTATTTCATCTATTTAAAATAAGGGGATTAGAAGATCTTTGGAGTATTTATAAAGAGGAGGAAGAAAATGAAAAAAATAGTTTTGGGGTTTATGCTTTTAATAAGTAGTTTAACATTTGCACAAAGTGGGTATACAGGATATTGGATGATGCCAGAAGGAAAGTTTATTATACATATCCAAGAGAATGAAAATAAAGAGTTTATAGGTCAAGTTGCATGGTTAAAAGATCTTTACTATCCTAAAGGAGATAAGATGGAAGGGGTAGAGCAATACGATAGAAATAATCCTGATAAAACTTTGAGAGTAGAAAGTAGAAAAGTTATGGGACTGCCAGTTGTAGGAAAATTATTTAAAAAAGACGGTAAATTACAAGGTGGATGGATCTATGATTCTTGGAATGGAAAGTTGTATTATGGGAGTGCTAAATTATTGGATGAAAATACTTTAAAGCTGAGAGGGTCGTTTGACAAGTGGGGAATTTTAGGGTTGACTCAAAAAGCTAAAAGGGTAGTGGATTTAGAAAAATATGGGATAAAAACTAATGGAAAAGAATAGTTATAGTGAGAAATCTAAGATTTTTTTTGATAAAGTTGCCCATACTAATTATGGTAATTCAGAGAAATTAGATAGATATATACTAAAAAATATAGATATAAAAGACGATACAACTGTACTTGATTTAGGATGTGGAGATGGTAGATTTTTAAAGAAATTAAGAGGTTTAAATTCAAATAATCTTCTTTATGGATTGGATATATCTGAAAAAATGCTGGAGATAGCCAGTTCTAAGAAGATTAAAAAGTGTCAGCTAAGT
>NZ_JBATVM010000094.1:0-24252 GCF_049671765.1 Psychrilyobacter sp. | reverse complement strand
GGATATGGATTAAACAATGTGTCTCTATCTCACATCAAGGAACAAGGAGGAGAGCTAGTTATCACCGTAGACTGTGGTGTCTCCTCTGTAGAAGAAGTAGAACATGCAAACTCCATTGGACTCACAGTTATTATCACCGATCACCACGACATAAATAATATCTTACCTCCTGCATATGCTGTGGTAAATCCTAAAAGAGAGGACAACTCCTACAAATTTGGATATCTTGCTGGTGTAGGAACTGCATTTATGCTCATGATGGGAATCTATGAAACTTTAGGCAGAAAGGAAGAGATATATCAATATTTAGATATAGTTGCTATCGGTACCATCGCTGATATAGTTCCTCTAAAGGCAGAAAATCGAATTTTTACTAAGTTGGGACTAGAACAATTAAAACGTACAAATCATTCAGGTTTAAAAATCTTACTCCAGACTATCTTTGATGATTTAGAGGAGAAAAAATTCAATACCTATGATGTCGGATTTATAATTGCCCCGATATTTAATGCTGCCGGCCGATTAGAAGATGCTAAGATGGCTGTTAAACTTCTCATCAGTGATTCCATGGTAGAAGCTCGTGAGATCTCTAAAAAATTAATTGGTCAAAACTGTGAAAGAAAAGAAGTACAAGCTGATATCTTGGAAAAAGTAGAAGCTGAGATTGAAAAAAATAGATACTATGAAGATAATGTCATCGTAGTCTCTGGAGTAGGATTTCATCACGGAGTAGTGGGGATTGTAGCCTCTAAAATCGTGGATAAATATTATAAACCAACTATAATCATGGAAGAAAAAGATGGTGTCTCAAAGGCTTCTTGTAGGAGTATCGAGGGATATTCAATTATCGAAGGATTAAATTCCATGAGGAGTATATTTATGAAATATGGTGGCCATGCAGGAGCAGCAGGTTTTTCCATAAATGCCGATAGAGTCAATGAATTCAGAGATAAAATAAATAAACATGCAGGTTCTAAACTATCCAACGAAGATTATAAAAAACCTGTAAAGATTGATAAAGAGATAAGTTTTACAAAACTCACATATAATTTTAACGATGAATTGGAAAAAGCTGAGCCCTATGGTTTTGGGAATGCAACACCTCTCTTCGAAGTAAAAAATGTTATCTTAGACAGAGTTAGATTAATAGGAAAAGATAAAACACACATCATGTTTGATGCAGTGTCTGCTAATGGCACCACTCTAAAAAACTGTGTCTGGTTTGGGAGTTCCCATCACTTTGAAAGATTGATGGAGATGAAATCTGTCGATGTAGCCTTTAAATTAAAGGTGGATACATATATGGATAGGTTTAATGTGAAGATGTTTGTAGAAGACGTTAGGGAAGGAAATTCAGAAAAAAATCTATTGAAAGAAAGTATCGATCTATATGATACGATATTTCCCATGAAAGAAGTGATCTATACAAAAAGAAATGTAGATATCAACTCTCCTACATATCTTGAATATTCTAATGGGGTTACTGTAAATTCAGGAAAATCTATTGTTGGCTACCTTCCTCAACAAACTGAAAGTATATTAAAAGATCTCACTTACGATTATAATTTCAAGTTTAATGTAAAAATTACAGAGATTATAAAAAAAGATGAAAATTATAATATTCATATCACCATAGATTATGATCATAGTTTTAAAACTAATCATTTTAAAGCCGGTGGGATATTAAAGGATATTAAAACCTTTATTTTAGGAGATTTAGATTATAACGTCCTTCAAAAAGAAGTCCTTTCTACAGTCTTTAGAAAAAAAGAAAATCCATTGATTATCTATTCTGGAAACCGTGGGATGAAAAGTGTAATTTATACTATGGGTCTATGGAATCAATTGCATAGAAAAAAAACCTTAGTTATAACTAAAGATGCCCTTTCCCATTATTTCTCTAGATTTTTAGATATTTCAGACAAATACTGTGATGGCTATGATTACTATATCTTCTACAATGAACTTCCCATCAACAATATTAAAGGTGATTTTATAGTTATTACAAAGGAAGATGTCCATGTAGACGGTGCTATTAAAATAAATGATAATTTAAATATCCCTAAAAACATAACTATTTTAGAGGAGTTTGAGATAGTTAAAGACTATGATAAAACTAAGACATATTATTCTAAAAAATTACCAACTAAGAAAAAGAAACATATTATAGACAATTTGGATAAATTTGAGTTGATTTACTCGACCGGCGATATTTTAAGAGTTCTTTAAAAAATTCGTCATTGATATTCATCATTTAAAATTTAAGTAATTCTGTTATTTTTTTGGCCTTTTAAAAATATCGTTAATGAAATAAAAATAAAAGATTTAAAAAATATTCGACTGTTTGAGCATAGCGAGTTTCGATTTTTTTAATCTTTTAGATTATGTAATAGATATATTTTATAGCCACTGACCTTCTTTCGTCTGTTTCTTGTGTCAAGACAAGAAATAGACCCGTATTAAAGATGGAATCTTTAGAGTTTTTCCTTGCTTTATCTTATATAATATAGTATTATAATTGAGCAGTGGTGAGATGGTCGAGTGGTCGAAGGCGCATGCCTGGAACGTATGTGTAGTTTATTCTACCGAGGGTTCGAATCCCTCTCTCATCGCCATTTATAAAAATTTTAATACTCCCTAGGTAGGGAGTATTTTTTATACATATTTAACTTTACGGGAGGATATATGAAATTATTTTATTTTTTATTAGTTATAACCACTATCTTAACTGTAGTTACAGGAATCCTTGTGTTTATAGGATATAAGATATACCCTAATAAAGTTTTGTTTTTTATCATTCCAATTATTGGATATTTCCCATTGATTGGGATAATTTTTGGACATTTTTATAAAAGTAGAGCTTTAGAAGTATTTATAGGCCATTTTCTATTTTATTATAACTATATAATACTAGTTTCTATATTTTTATTAATTACTTATCTTTTAGGACGAACTTTAAATAAAGATCTATTTGTTTTTTTATCTAATAATCAAAAGAAATTTTATTTATTTTTACTTTTATTCTTTACCAGTTTAAGTATTGTAGGTAGACATAATTTTAAAACTTTAAAAAAAGAGTATTTTAAAATTTCTTTAAATAAAAAAACCTCTAATTCCACTTTAAGACTTGGATTTATAAGTGACGTTCATTTAAATAATATTTTTAATGGAGATAGCCTTAATAAAGCTTTAAAAAAAATGGCAAATGATAAGGTAGAAATAGTCTTAATTGGAGGAGATTTTGTAGATAATGACCCTCATAGGATAAATGATAATATAAAAGAAATTATATCAAAATATAAATTTCCAAAGGGTATTTACGCCGTTCTTGGGAACCATGAATATTATGGTGGAATAGATAGAAGTATTGACTTTATAAAGGAATCAGGAATAAAATTACTAAGAGATGAGGTTTTAACTATCAATGGTCTTAATATTATTGGAAGAGATGATAAAACTAACAGTAATAGAAAAAAATTAAGTTCTCTTTTAGATGGTATAGAAAAATTTCCTCTTATTGTTTTAGACCATAATCCTATAAGCATCAAAGAAAGTTTAGAAAATAATGTAAATTTACACCTTAGTGGTCATACTCATAATGGACAGCTTTTCCCTTTGAATCACCTTGTTGATCACCTTAATTTAAATGGTTATGGTCATAAAAAAATCGGAACGACTCACACTATTGTTTCTTCCGGTTTAGGAACTTGGATGATTCCTTATAGAATTAAAAGTAAAACTGAATATATGATAATAGATATAGACTATTTTTATAACCCTAAACCAACAAAAAGTTAGAGGATCTCCTCTAACTTTTTTTATTTTTATAACTTTATAAAAAACTTTTTAAAATTTCTAATTTTCCCTCTACGCTCACTTCTAATTTAGGAGGAATATACCATGTATCACCTTTTTTTATAGGATAAGTCTCACCGTCATAATTAAGGTTTCCATCACCTTCTAATATTGAATATATCATAAATGAATCATTATCCACATCACTATAACTGCTATCTAATAACAACTTATCTATATTAAAATATTTATCTCTGGCAATTTCTTGTTTTGACCCTCCGTCTATTTTTATATTCTTTCTTGTTTCATTAGTAGAAATTTGAGGAGTGTTTTCATAATCTATTACTTCCATAGCTTTATCTAAATGAAGATCACGAAGTTTCCCGTCAACTAATCTCTCGAAATCATATATTCTATAAGTCATATCTGAGTTTTGTTGCACTTCACATATTACTATACTCCCTTCTAAACTTGCATGAATCAGCCCAGGAGTTACATTTATAAAGTCGCCTTTTTCTACTGAAATAATATTGAATAAATCATCAAAATCCTTATTTTTTGTTTTTTGTGCAAAAATTTCTGGAGTTATTCCGCTTCTTAATCCCATGATCAACTTTGCATCAGAACTAGCTTCTAATATATACCACGATTCAGATTTTCCAAATTCTCCTTCTACCCTCAGGGCATAATCGTCACTTGGATGTACTTGAACAGATAATTTATCATTTATATCCAGATATTTTATTAAAAGAGGAAAATTTTTCCCATCTTTCGAATAAATTTTTTCTCCTACTAGGTCACCTTTATAATCTAAAAACAACTCTTCCAAAGTTTTCCCTTCTAATTTCCCATTTTCAACAACACTCATTCCATTTTTATGAGAACTAACTTCCCAAGATTCTCCATACAATTTCTCTGTAGGTAGTTCCATATTTAGTTTTTCACTAAAACTTCTCCCACCCCATATCTTTTCCTTAAATACTTTTTTAAATTTTAATGGGTATAATTTTTCCACGAATTCTCCTCCTTCAATTTTTTTATATTATTAGAACCCATATTAAAAACTTTCTAGTGCCAAGGCCAAGGCTCCACAGATTCCTGCATTATCTCCTAATTTTGGTGAAACGATATATTCTTCTATGTTTCCTAAAATATTTTTATGAGATACATATCCATTTAGTAGTTTCACCACTTCTCCTCTTATTAATGGAAAAAGTTGTTCTTGTTTCATGACTCCTCCTCCCATTATAATTTTTTTAGGAGAAATTATCAAGATATAGTTAACCAAACCTTGAGCTAGATAATATGCTTCCAACTCCCAAGCACTATGAGCTTTTGGTAACTCATATCCCTTTATTCCCCACCTTTCTTCAATTGCTGGTCCTGAAGCCATTCCTTCTAAACAGTCCCCGTGATATAGACACTTCCCCTTATATTTATCCCCTACCGCTCTTCTTACTAATATATGCCCGGTCTCAGGATGAGTCATTCCATGGACTAACTTTCCACCACTATAAACACCTCCTCCTATTCCAGTACCTACAGTGAGATAGATCACTGAGTCAAGCCCTACAGCACTTCCCCAGGTTGCCTCCCCTAAAGCAGCACCGTTAACGTCGGTATCCAGATTTATAGGAAAATCAAAATGTTTTTTTAGTTCTTCTAAAATATTATAATTACTCCAATAAGGTTTAGGAGTTGTAGTGATACATCCATAGGTTTTTGAGTTTTTGTCTAGATCTATAGGTCCAAAAGATCCCACTCCCATTGCTTCTATTTTTTTATCATAAAAAAATTCAATAACTTCTTCCATAGTTTCTTTTGGAGTTGTAGTGGGAAATGATTTTTTTTCTAATATCTCACCCTTTTGATTACCTACAGCACAAATAAACTTAGTTCCACCTGCTTCTATTGCTCCTAATAACATATCTACACCTCTCCATTAATATTTATCTAATTCAAAATATTCCAATGATTTTATCTATAATAATTCTTAACTCAATTTCTAGTTTTAAAAAAATATCTCTGTTAACTTTCAAACCTTCAGTTAATGCTCCTGTTCTATCTAATAAATCTTCTCTATTTATAGTAACCCATTTAACCTGATTAGAATAGATTATTTTTAATCCCCATTATAGTTTATCAACCCGTTAGAATTATTCCTCTAGTTTTTTTGTGATGTAAAGTGAAACTTTGGTCTCCCAATTTTTCCTCCTAATAAAAGTCTAAATCATCATTATTTTTTATTTACCTTTAAATATTCAGGTAAAAATGAACTTATTCTTTTAAACATCGCTGAATTTACCGGTAAAAAGCCCTTATATTTAAACTCTTTTATATGAGTTTCTACATTGGTAAAATGAAGAATTGCAAAAAACCTAGTTACCATTCCCAAAAGAAATATAATCTTGATTCCATGATAAGTTTCGCCAAATATTTCAAATGTTTTATCCATCAAAATATTTCCTAAACCTCCCCCTATCACCGAGGCGACTAGAGCTACCACCCCCATAACTATAGAAAAAACTGCAAAATAACTTTCCATGGGATAGTCTGAGATTTCTAAAATAAGTAGATTAAAAAATGACAAGTTGATAGCTGTAAATGTAATAGCTATTATAATTGCATCCATCAGTAGTAAAAATTTATAGTTATCCTCACTTATTACCAAATATATTATCAAGCTATAAGTTGATAAAAACATCCCAATATTCATAATAAGTTTACTCCCGTATTTATCACTCATCTTTCCGTAGATATAGTACATTATCATAGAACCTACACCTGTAACAATTCCCATGGTGGCTAAAAATTTAGGATCCACTTTTAATATATTTACCTGATAATAAGCAAAAAAAGGTTTTACAAACTCAAAACTAAATACCCAAACTGCCACAAATTTTAGATAGTTTAAAAATTTCTTATCTTTTAATGGTATTTTTAGATCAATTTTTTTACACTCTTCCTTTAGGTCCGGAATATTATGAAATTTAAAAATAACAGTAGTTACTAGACCACTCACAGTCATAAATACCGCTACTGAAAATATGCCAACCTCTTGGTTCTTTATTCCCAATAAATAACCATATCCATAAGTAAATACTATACTTGCCATAGAACCCATGAGGGATCTTTTCCCAAAATAACTTCCCCTGTCTTTTACATCCACTATCTCATTCATGGCTGCTGTCCATACATTGGATACTATAGTTTCAAAAAAACTATAGATTAGCATGGAAAAAAGTAATATATATGGATTTCTATACTGAAAAAACATGGCTACAGGCACTATCAAAAATGCATTTCTTGAAATAAATGCCGTCCCCAAGAGAACTCTTTTCCTTGTTTTAAATATTTTATAAAATTTAGGAGTTAATAACTGAAACATCCTGGTTGTGTAGAGTAGAGTCATCATCATAGAAAGCATTAAAGGGGTAGCGTTAAAATACATAGCTAGAGAAGCCAAAACAAACCCTTGAGTTCCAGTTCCTATTCCACTGTAGAGCATTCCCTCTGCTATGGATAAATTTTTGGTCATTTTTTTCCCCATAAAATTTCTCCCTAAAAACTTTATAAGGGCTATACAAAATAGCCCTTACAAAGTTTTTTATTTTTTTATTTTTAGAAACTATAATTAAGTCCTATTTTTCCAAAGTAAACATCTGTATCTCCGTAGCTCTCTCCGCCGACTTCCTTATTTCTTCTATTTCTATATGAAATCTCAGATAAAAAATAAAGATTTTCTTTAATAGGATATGAATGTGCCACTATAAATTTTATGTCATCTGATTTATACTGAGTAACTCCTTTACTATCTTTTCCTGTTTCAGTTCCTATTTCCATTTTTAAGAAAATATTATGTTTACCTTGATTCCAAGACATCCATGGTCTGATTTGAGTTTCATTTACATCATAGTTACTCTCATTATATCCACCATCACTATAATCAAAACCATTCTTTACAAATCCTTCTAATCCAAATGTCATACTATCATTTAACTTATATCCTAAGTTAGCTACTCCTTCATAAAGCATAAAACCATTCTTTGAATAATATTCTCCAGATTTAGTTTCATTCAAGGCCTTTATCTCACCATTAATCCACATATTATCTGTAATTTGATATCTGTACTGAGGCTTTATTCCATAACCCATAGTTCTAATTGCATATGTATCACCTTTTGATCCATTGTCGTATGTTTCCTCTGCTCCAGATTTCCACAATGTTATTAATTGAACATTGAATGAGTGTTTACCAATAGTTTTAGCATAGCCGGGATTTAACTCCATTTCAAACATGTCAAACTTTTTTGTTATGTCTTTTGCTTGTCCTTTATCCTCAGTAATATTATTATCAAACCAGACTCTTTTCATCACATAAAACATATTAAATCCTGTATCTCCAAAATTAAGTGTCCCTTCTCCAAATACCAATTCATTTACCGGTCTTGTATTTTTCAAACTACCTTCATTTTTAAAATATTCCATTTTATACTGTGGTACCCAGTTTCCATGGATTTCCAATTCTGTTTTTTCTTGTGTTGCGACAATTTGATCTTTAGAAACTGCCTCTTCTTTAGCTAAAATAGTTATACTCCCTAGTATAAACAATATCCCCAGTAATTTTTTCACTTCTTTTTTCCCCTTTAAAATTTATTTATATAAATGCATATAGCAATCACATATCTTATTTAATATATATTTTCCATAAACTATTTCTATTTCTCCCATTTTATAAATGGATCGTCTATCTCTATCCAGTGAGCTTCTGCATCTCCTATTCCTGCATATAGTACAGCTTTCCCATTAGGTTTTCTAACTAACCCTCCTGAAAATACTACGTCTTCTAAATCATATCTTTTAGCTACTCCTGGCTTGAATAAATCTCTGTAACCTATTAATTCCATCTCTGTATATTCCTTTGTTTTAGGATCAAAACAAAATACTGTTGGATAATAATGTCTTACTATTTCATCGGCATCAAAATAAGCTACATGAGATAACACTCCCAATTTTCCATTTTTTAGAAGGTGAACCTCATTTCCTCCCCCCCATTCTTCGGTATAAAAATGATCAAATAATGGTGCACTATTTACTAATCTATCTGTCAGATCATCTAATTTTTCCATCTCTATATACCCAATAGATCCTCTTCCACCTTTTTTACCTTGTGGCCTTGTAAATATACCTATTTTCCCATTGGCTAATTCTACTAATCTCAAATCTTTCATTCTATTTGGTCCCTTGGCAAATTTTTCCAAAGAAAATATGTCTGCACCTCTATAATAGATAGTCCTCCACGCTAAAGCTTTAGTGTTATCAGGATCCGGATAAATTTCAACTCCTCCTAAAATTAATTCCCCTCCAATTTTAGTAAAAAATGGATCTTGAAGTTTAAAAGTACACGCACCTTCTATCGGGTACCATTTTTCGTCCTTTTCTTCAAAGAACACAACATCTGCATACTCTGTTTTTCTTCCTTCTACCCTTCCTGCAATAACAATTTTTCCTGCAGATTTAAATGGAGCTGTTATATTATATACATCCCTTCCATCTACATTTTCAAATCTTATTTTATCTGTTTTAAACACTTTTTCTGAATTTTTTTCCTTAAATTCCTTCAAAAGGTCAGCACATAATTTTTTTTTCATGTTAAATTTGTCCTCCGTATTTTTTATAAACCCAAATGTTGCCATAAATTGTTCATGGTAATTTCAGCTAGACAGGTAACCTCATCTGCTGCTCCATAATATATCTTTAATATTTCATCTTCAATAATAGCTCCGCAACTAAATACTACATTCCCAAAAAAACCATTTACCTCATAATCTTCTTCTGGCTCTAAAATCGGTGTTTTAGATTTTGCTAATATTTTCTTTGGATTATTTAAATCCAGTAAAAGAGCTCCTAGACAGTATCTTTCCCTCTCATCTACACCATGGTATATTTGTAGCCATCCTTTAGGAGTTTTGAGTATTTGTGCTCCTCCGCCAAGTTTTAATGAGTCCCACTCATCCTTAGATGCCCCTAATAGATGTTCATGTTCTCCCCAATGCTTTAAGTTGGTAGATTTTGCAATCCATATCTCAGGTTTTCCTATATATTTTTGCATAGGTCTATGAAGAGCATAATATTCTCCATTTATTTTTTCTGGGAATAAACATACATCTCTATTATCTGGCTCAAAAATAATTCCTATTTTTTTAACAGTTTCAAAATCATCTGTAACTGCTAAACCAGTCGCGATTCCCAAAGAAGATACAGCTGAGTAGTTAATATAAAATCTTCCCTCTATCTCTGTAATTCTTGGATCTTCACATCCAAATGCTTCATATTTAGTTCCAGGAAATATAAATGGTTTATCTGATATTTCAAAGTTAACTCCGTCTGTACTCCTTGCTATTCTAAAATGAGATATCGATGTTAAATACTGTATATACGTATCTTCTACATAGGTTACTACTCTGCTATCTGAAAAATTATATCTTTCATCGGATCTTTCTATCTCCTTAATAGCCATTTCATAATGCCCATTTTTTTCTTCCAAATGAGGAATTCTTAATACGTTTTCATCTAAAGATTTTGCACTTTCTGCTATTCTTAGGAGTAAGATAGTTTCTTTTTTATATTTTACTGCTCCTGCATTGAATACACACTCCACCTTAAAGTCAGATCTTGTAGGTTTTATGTCTTTCGGAGTAATTAATGGATTTTTAATACTTCTTTCTATCATTTTATTTCCTCCCTTTCTTTAGAATTAAAATTTCATTTTTAATCAAGATATTTTTAGCTTCTCCTGCTAAAACTTCATAAACTCCATCAGGCAAAACGATATTGCTTGTTTGCGTAAAGTTTATATATATATATACTCTTTCCCCTTCATAAACTCTCTCAAAACTTATAAGCCCATCTATATATTTTAAATTTTTATACTCGCCATATGACAATGTTTCTTCTATTTTTCTGAGTCTTATCATTTTTTTATAATGATTAAATAATGAATCTATCCTATTTCTTTCATCTTCTACATTTAATATTTTATAGTTTTCATTTATCTTTATCCATGGTATTCCTGTAGTAAAACCGCTATTTTCCTTACTGTTCCACTGCATAGGACTTCTAGATTTATCTCTAGTTTTTTCATTGGCAATTTTCAAAGCTTCTCTATGGGAACCCCCTTTTTGCCTTTCTATTTTATAATTGGTTCTTCCTTGAATATCATTTATCTCATTTAGTGTATTTGCAACTAAATTGGTCATCCCAATTTCATCACCATAGTATAAAAAAGGAACCCCCTTGGTAGTCAGTATAAATGTTGCTACAGCTTTAGCTCTCTCTATATCTCTCTTTGATTCACCAAATCTACTCATATGTCTTGGCATATCATGACTGCCAAAGAAAATAGTAGGATATCCATTTAGATCTTTTTCCATTTTTTCTATCTCATCATAAAATTCTTTAGCGTCAAAATTTTTTTTACTTCCCAAATTAAAGTTAAAGACAACATCCAAAAGACCATCATCACGATATCTTTTTAACACATCTAAATTTTCACTTCCAATTTCTCCTACTAAAAACTTATCTCCATAGGATTTTACGCACTTATTTATCCCACCAATGGCATCTAAGATCCCAGGTTGATTTATATCAAATTTATGATCCTGTTCCCCCTTTTCATCCATAGGATTATCCTCTGTTATGCCTTCACAGGTCATAAAATTTATTACATCCAACCTAAATCCATCTATTCCCTTGTCCATCCAAAACTCCAAAATTTTATTTGCTTCTTCCCGAACTTTAGGGTTGCTCCAATTTAGATCTACCTGCCCCACAGCAAATTTATGATAATAATATTCATTGGTTCCCTCATCCCATTCCCAGGCTGACCCACTAAAGAATGATTCCCAGTTATTTGGGTTTTTCTTCCAGATATAATAGTTTCTATATGAATTATCCTTTGATTTTTTAGCTTCTTGAAACCATTTATGTTGATCTGAGGTATGATTTAATACAAGGTCTGCGATTACTTTAATGCCTCTTTTATGAGCTTGATCTAAAAATTCTTCAAAATCTTCCATAGTTCCATAGTCCGAATCCACAGAGTAATAGTCACTGATATCATATCCATTATCTATTTTAGGAGATTGATAAAAAGGCGTTAACCAAATACCTGTTATCCCTAAATTTTTCAGGTAATCTAACTTTTCTATTATCCCTTTAAAATCGCCTTTTCCATCTCCATTGGAGTCATTGAAACTAGGCATATACAATTCATAAAACACAGTTTCTTTCCACCAATTTTTCATTTTTTACCTCGTATTTTTTTATTTGTTTTTTTCTTCTAAATATTTCATTAATGTTTCTTTAGCTATTTTATTTTGTTCAATGGCTAAGATCGATAATAAACCCTCAATAGTAGATTCTGCTCCTGAATTTTTATTATACTTATCTGCATTATCTATCCCATCAAAGGTCCTTCCTGTTTTTATATCGTACATATTTATAGCAGCTGAATTATTTCCAAAAAACCATTTAGATATTTCTACAGCTTGTTTTATATATGTCTCATCCCTAGAAATTTCATAGGCTTTTAAATTGGCATAGATTAAAGGTCTCATTCCATAAGCTATCTGAGAAAACTTATCTTTTTCTGCAAAACCGTATGTTCCCTTTTCTTTCTTTAAACTAAACCAATTAATGAAACCTGAATCTATAAGATATTTATGAAAATTATCAATTTCTTGAAAACCAGCCAACATCATATCTCTGTTACCTATAGCCTCTCCTGCAGTTAAAAGAGCGTAAGCCTGACTATTTCCATATGCATGCCATATGTTTTTCCAGCTTAATAATGCTCCATAAGTTTCAGCTTTTTTATCCTTCACCTGCATAACCATAAGACCTTCTCCAAGTCTTAAGATCATCTGAGCTACTTCTTTATCCCCAGTGAACTTATAGTAGTTAGTTAATCCCAAAATAAGTATTGAAGACTGATCCGCTCCATCATTAGGAAGCCATCCAGCTATTTCTATACCATTTTCATACTCTATTTTCCCATCTAATTTAAGGTCTTTTTTTATTACTCCTACAGATCTATCCAAAGCTTCTTTGATTCTAATTGCTAAGTCACTATCTACAGTCTCTATATCTTTATAGATATGACTTAAAAACCAAACAGCTCTCCATGTCCACCAGTTAGGCTCAGCTACACTGGTTTTATATGTAGTATTAACTGTTCCATCCGAATAGATAAAGTTGTTGAAATATCCATTTTCATCTTGAAGATGCAAAGTAAATTCAGCTAATTCCTTTACTTTTTTCAAACTGTCTTGTGCTCCTGTTGACTTATAATAATTAAAATAGAATACTCCAGCTCTAGTAACGTCATCTATACACGCTACTCCTTCAATAGGATCTTTTATCCATTTATAATCTGGGTATTCACTATAGATATGGATTGCGCCTATTTTAGTTCCATCTTCTAGACTTATTTGCTCATATAGACTATCTAAATGTGCTGTATTTGTTAAAGTTATTTGATTTGATTTTTCATTTTTTACTACCTTTGCTTCTTCTTCCTTTATATTTGTAGACCCACAGCCTACTAAAAAGACTGTCAATAAAATCAATATTTTTTTCATCTTTCCTCCACTTTTTTTATTTCAGAGATAATGACATCCCCTCTAAGAAATGTTTTCTAAATATTACAAATAGCAACAACATTGGTATAGTTTGAATAACTGACCCAGCTAAAACGGGTCCTACATAAACACCATAAGCTTTACTAAATGTTGCTAATAATACAGATAACGGCATCTTATTAAAATCTTGCATTACGATTAATGGCCACATAAAGTTATCCCAAACCCCTGTAAAAGTAAAGATTGCAACAATTGCTACAATAGATTTGTTTAACGGAATCATCAGTTTAAATATTATCCATAGATCTCCTGCACCATCAATTTTTGCAGCTTCAATGTAATCATTAGGAGTTCCTTTAAAGCTCTGTGACATCATAAAGATTCCCCATCCACTCATTAAACTAGGAATAATAAGAGCTGAATAAGTGTTTATCAATCCTAACTGTCTGATTAAGACATACATAGGTATAATAAACATAAATGAAGGAAATACCATTTGAAAAAGTATAAAACTTTTTATTTTTTCCCTTCCTTTAAATTCCATCTTAGTTAGTGCATATGCAACGATTGCCGATGTTATTAAAACTGTAAAAGTTACGATAATAGCTATAAATACAGAATTTCCTAGTGCTCTTAAAAATGGTCTTTGCATTTTTTCTGCACTCTCTAATAGAAAATTATAATTCCATAAAGTATAAGACCCACCAAATAAACTAGTATTGAATATCTCATCCGTCTTCTTGAATGAAGATACAAACATCCAGGCATATGGATATAGCCATGACAATGCTAGTCCAAACATCAAAGTATGAATTAGTACTGAACTAATTTTTTTATTTTTTATCATACTATATCAACATCCTTTTCAAACACTTTTCTTGTTATTTTTATAATCCCAAAGCTGACTATTGCAACAAAAATTGACATTGCAGCCGCATATGTTGGATCCATTTTTCTAAATGCTGTCTCATACATTACAAGCATAGGAGTCATTGTACTTCTTACTGGTCCCCCACCTGTTATCATATATGATTCGGTAAATATCCCAAAAGCCACAGTTATTGCTAAAACTAAAACCATTATTATCTGATTATTTAGAAGTGGAAGTGTTATGTTAACTAATTTATCCCATCTTCCTGCACCATCTAAATCTGCTGCTTCATATAACGAATCCGGAATTGCATTTAACCCAGAATAAAATATTAGTCCATAGTATCCAACAAATTTCCAAATAACTATTAAAGATATTGAAAACATAGCTAAAGTAGGGCTTGTAAACCATGGAATAATCACCCCAAAGTGCTCGTATAAAAATTGATTTATTGGACCATTATCTCCAAATATTTTTGTAAATACTATTGAATAAGCTACCCCTGAAGAAACGTTAGCAAGTAAGAAACTAAGAGCTATAAACATTTTTCCATATTTAATTTTTTTTAATCCAACCGCAAATAACATTGAACATATAAATACTAGCGGGATATAAAACCCTAAAAACCTAAACGTATTTTTTAAAGATAACCAAAATATTGGATCTTTTAAAACTCTAATTAAATTATTTAATCCATTAAAAGTTGGGTCTCCTACAAATCTCCATTTTGAAAATGTAAGAACCAAAAGCCAGATTACCGGATATACCCAAAATATCAATGAATATATCACATATGATGAGGCAAAGAGAGCACCTTTACGTGCCTCTTTCCCTTTTAAACTATTGTCTTTTTTCCACATATTAACCCCTACTTTTCTATAATATTATTTATTGCCTTCACTGCCGAATCTACTGCTTCTGATACTGTTTTAGTCTTAAGTACTATTGGCTCTATCATCTCACTAGTCATAGCTTGTTGAATATCAATAGTATTCTCTTGCATTGCTGGTGGCATCGCTACATCAACATATTTCGCATATTCTGCTGCTTTTTTATCCTTCTTATAAAACTCTGCAAATATTGAGTTTGTTGTTAAATCTCCTCTTGCTGGTGGCATTCCTGTTTTTTCTAACCATAATTTAGACAACTCATCTTTTTCAAACACCCATTTTACAAATTCCCAAGCTTCTTTTGGATGCTTACTCGATTTGAAAATTACTAACCCTTTTGAATCTGCTAAAGTATATGGCTTTTCTGTTTTAATACCTGATGGAACTAACATTGGACCAATTTTAACCGTTTTCATTATTTCAGGATACTGAGTTCTGCCATAAGCTAGATCCCATGGTCCTTTCACTTCTCCTAAAACTGTTCCTTCAAAAAATATGTTACTTGTTCCAAAATTTGCACTACTCCATCCCTTTGTATGCATTTTTTCTATATATTTTGCTACTTCTTTACCTGTTTCATTGTTAAAAATTGCCTTCCCATTCACTATATATGCTCCACCATTAGATGCTGCGTAATAATAAGAAATATAATCAAACCATCTATCCCACCAGTTTTTCCCTGCCAATACTTTTACTGCATATCTCTTGTTCGGCTTAGCATACATCTCTGATAACTTATATATATCGTCATAGGTCTTTGGAACTCCTTCAAATCCTAGCTCTTCTAAAATATCTCCTCTCCACCATAATAATACTGGATTAGAGTATACTGGAAGCACTGGCGTTTCTCCATTAATTGTCCATGCTTTCATTATATTTTCCATTTTTCTTGTAGCAATTAACTCATTGTATTGATCAAATTCATTTAAGTTTTTAACTACACCTAAATCAAATAATTGAGCTCCAAAACCTGAGAAGATATTCGTAGAAATATCTGGTGCTGTGTCAGATGCCACTGCATTCATGATTGCTTCTTCTGAGCTTCCTGCTGCTGGAATAGTTTTAACTTCAACCTGCAGTCCATTTCCTGATTGATTCCACTCTTTCACTACTTCATTCCAAAATTCTTCCTGTGTTTGGTTTGGTGCAATCCATAGTTGCAATTTTTCATTTCCATTACCCTTAGACCCACCACAACCTGTTAATACAATTGTTATTGCTACTGTTAATAACCAAAATATTTTTTTCATTTTATCCTCCATTTTTGCCCATAGGACATTATTTAATTAGTTTATAGTTTCATAAATTTATTGTTTATCATTTTTTAGTTGTAATTTTTGTCAACTATAGAGATAAAAAAATTGTGCTTAAATCCAGCACATTTTTTTATTTAACCTTTATCCAATCGTAGATTTCTTGACGATCTATAGTAGCTACTCCAATAGAACTATCAGCACCACCATAATACATATAAAATTTATCTCCTACTTCAATCATCGCTGTTGAAAACACTATATTAGGTACACCACCAGCTATCTCCCATGACATTTCAGGTTCTAAAATAGGTTCTTCACTTCTTTTTAAAAGTTTGCTCGGATTTTTCAGATCTAAAAGCATAAGACCTATCCTATAAACCGCCTTTATTCCGTCTTCTACACCGTGATATGCTATCAGCCATCCTTCTTTTGTTTTTATTGGAATACCACCTATTCCTATGGCAATATTGTCCCATTTACCATTTCTAGGGCTTGCTATTTTTTGAGGTTTACCCCATTTTAATTTATCTTTGGAATATGAAATATACATATCTGGTTCAATACTATAAATCATTGCGTATTTCCCATTTATTTTTTCAGGAAATATAACAGCATCTTTTTCAAAATTTTCTAGGAGGACTCCCTCTCTTTTCCAGTTTATAAAATTAGTTGTTGTAGCTAAACCAATAGAAATTTTTCCTGGGGCAAAAGCTGTATAAGTCACATGGAATGTGCTGTCAATATAAGTTATTCTTGCATCCTCTACACCATAAATTTCATTCATATTTTCTGGTTCGAATACAGGTTCACTCAATCTATTAAATTTAATTCCATCTTTACTCACAGCATATCCAAATCTTGAAACCATAT
This sequence comes from Psychrilyobacter sp., assembly GCF_049671765.1. Classification (NCBI taxonomy): domain Bacteria; kingdom Fusobacteriati; phylum Fusobacteriota; class Fusobacteriia; order Fusobacteriales; family Fusobacteriaceae; genus Psychrilyobacter; species Psychrilyobacter sp. Next base: position 6,929 of record NZ_JBATVM010000094.1, on the reverse strand, counting down.
CAGGCCCTTGAGCTCTGTAGACCATATGAAAAATTTCCCCATCATAGATAACTCCAGGATTAAATACATACTTAGCTTCCCACAAATTCATTGGATTAGGTTTCATTATTGGATTGCTATTGTATTTTTTTAATTTCATCCTCTTCCTCCTTAAGGTTTAAAGTTGTTCCCTCTTTTATCTTTTTCTCGAATTCTATGAGAATCAGAAAAATATTCTACTATAGATTTTGTACTTATATATCCAACCACTACATAAAGTTCCACATAATTAATTTCCAATATCTTAGCTATCTGCATTAAAAATTCAGGTTTAGGGAGACTTTTTTGTTTTCCATTCTCAAGCTTTGACCATAACGAACGATCAATACCGTGATTTTTTTCAATCTGATAGGCAGAAATATTTTTAATAATTCTTTTGTTCTTTATATATTCTCCTAATTTTTTTATTCTTTCTTCTTTAAGAACCCTCATAATAACAACCTCATTGTTTGTTTTTAGTCCATTACTTCTTTTTTTTAAACATTTTAACTTCTCAATACAATTATATGATTAGTTGTAAAAAAAGTCAACTATTTTTATAAAAATAATCCATAAAAAATTTAAAAACAAAAAAAATAGTACCCAAATAAACAAATTATTTATGAATCACATACCTTTTTTTAGCCATCCTATTTTATTGTTACTAATTTGACGCGTGCTCTATAATATTATCTTTAATCTTATAATAGTTTTATGCCTTTATCCGCTTCTATCAATTTTTTAAAAGGCGAAGTAATTAATAACTCCTTCTCAGTATCATCTAATATATTCTCTCCATAAACTTTTAATATTTCTTTTATAAATAACCTTTCATTAAAATCCGTACTATGCTTTTTAGAAATTTCTATTAACTTACTCAGTTTTATAACTTTTTTTTCTTGGTCTTCAATCTCTTTTTTTATAAGTTCTCCTATAAAATAAATCTCCTCATCTCTTAATTTTTCATTTAAATATTTATCGTTCTTAGATATTTCAGTTAAAATAAAAATTATTTTAGACCCTTCTAATCGACCCTTATTAACCGCTCCCAAGACAAAATTATTTTTCATCCTATAGAATGCAGAGGTTAAATAACTGCATATCTTTTGAAATAATTCCTCTTTTAATAGACTGTAATTAACTTTCTTTTTCATTTCTTTTAACAGATAAAATGTAAATAACTGAATATTTAAGAGTTCATCATTATATTTTCCATTTAAAGAACTACTCAAAAAATATTCTGTAAGGTGAATAAATTCAAAAATCAATCTTTTAGGAATTATTTTTTCCAAATTATTTTTAACCACTTTATATTGAAACGTCTTTTTTAAAAATTCTGCATTATGCTTTTTTACTATATAATGTTTCTTAGATATCCTAAATAAAGTTACCCAAAGATAGTGACTGATTATTCTGTTAAATTCTATTGAGAATCCATACATGAACTCTCCCTCAATCCTATTAATAATCTCTTCTATATTTCTATTATCGATTTCATTCTGTTGAGCTAAAATCAATTTTTTTACCATCTTTCTTATTGGTTTGGTATATTTTTCTTCTGGTTTTTCTAAACTATCTATCATTTTTAACATCATCAAATGTCTAATTTTTTTTTCATTTCCACCTATATATATTCTGGTTACATCATATTTAAAATATAAACTATAACCCTCTAATTCACTTTTCAATCCTTGCATATCTTTTTTTAATGTAGTTCTACTTACATCTAAAACCTTTTCTAAGATTTTTAAAGTCGGCTGATCCTCAAACAAGAAAAAATTTAAGATATACTCCTGTCTTTCACTACTAGTATATATGTAATGACCATTATATACATACTTTAAAAAGCTTTCTATTTCTTTCTCTTCCAACTCTGTAAATATCTCCTTTTGAGCCCTTATCAACTTACTCTCTAAAAAAAATTGATTTAAATAATACTCCAAATTTTCCAAACTATATCGAAGATTTCTTTCACTAAGATTAATCTCTTGAGACAGTTTTTTAATTGTAATAGGATCTTTATTTATCAACATCAAAATAGTTAACTCTTTTTGTTTTAAACTCATAGTCATCACCTACCTATATAAATTATATAATATGATGAAGAGTTTTCCTATTTATTTAATGCTAATTTTATTCCATCTATTCCTTTCCTTAGTTTTGCCCTAGAACAACCAACATTTAAACGTATTTTATAGGGATCTCCATAAATATCTCCCGACATAATTGCAACTTTCCCTTTTTTTATCAAACGTTCTTGGAATTCATCAACTTTCAATCCTGTTCCTTTAAAATCTATCCACATAAGGTAGGTCGCCTCTGGTATATTTACTTTTAACCCCATATATCCATCTAATTCCCTCTTTACTAGTTCAAAACTTTCACCTATATACTTATTTAGCTCATCTACCCAATAATCACAATAGTTATAAGCAGATATAGTAGATAATACTCCAAATATTGCTGCTGTAGATACTCCATCTATATTTTTTATATGATCAATAAATTTTTCTCTTAGATTTTTTTGAGGAATTATAACATATGATCCCCCAAGAGTAGGGGTATTGAAAGTTTTTGAAGGTGACGAAACAATGATAGATTTTAGTATATCTAATTTCAACACTGGAGTATGTTTTTTCCTCACAACATCCATATGAATCTCATCTGAAATCAAATATACATCATATTTGATGCATAAATTTATTAATGTTGTTAGCTCTTCTACGCTCCAAACCTTCCCTGTTGGATTTTGGGGACTGCAAAGTAAAAAAACTTTAACTCCCTCCTTGAAACCCTCCTCTATTTTAATAAAATCCGTCTGATACTTCCCATTTTGATCTTCTTTAAGTTGAATTTCAAAAGCATCATAAGGATTTAGTAGCTTTGTAAACCCATCATATTTAGGAGTGTGAGTCATGACCTTATCTTTCTTTTCTAGTATTTTTTCTAAAAGTAATGTAATAGAATAAAGTACTGATGGTGAGTAGGAGATCCATTCCTCTTTTATGACTGTCCCACTTCTCTTATAAAACCAATTTTTTATTGCACCCTTATAATCACTGTGATTCCAACGAGAATATCCAAAAACACCGTGTTCTACTCTCGAAATCATTTTTTCAATTACCTCTTTAGGAGAACGAAAATCCATATCTGAAATTGTAAATGGTGTTAAATCTTTTGTGCCTTCTCCAAATCTATCCTCTATATAATCCCATTGGGTACAATAGGTTCCTTTTCTATCAATTACATCATCAAAATTCATCTTTTGCCTCCAAGAATAGGAGACCGTTAGACAGCCTCCTAAAATAATTTTTTATTAAATAAGTTTTTGCATCTGTTTTTTTAATACCTGTACTTTTGTCCCAACTATTATTTGAACATTTGTATCATTTAGTTTTACCACATTTACAGCACCAGCTTTTTTTATAGCTTCTACATCAATTATAGTGGCATCTTTCAATACTAGTCTTAATCTTGTTATACAATTATCCAAACTAACTATATTTTCTTTCCCACCTATTGCTTCTAACATTATTTTGGCATTATATCCTGCCATATCTCCACTATCCATTGCATTTATAGCTTCTTCAGAGTCATCTCTTCCTGGAGTCAATATATTATATTTTTCTATATACCATTTAAATACTACATAGTATAACCCAAACCATACAACTCCTACCGGTAATACCAGATACCATTTAGTCCATAACCCTTGTAGTACTCCAAATACGAAAAAGTCAATTATATTACCATCTGTATTTCCTATAACCACACCTAATATTCCCATTACCATAAATCCAAGCCCTGTCATAAAAGTATGAAAAAGATAAAGTACTGGTGCTATAAATAAAAATATAAATTCGATTGGTTCTGTTATCCCCCCTACTGCTGCCGCAACTACCGCTGATATAAGTAATCCCTTTACCTTTGCTCTATTTTTTAAAAAAGAAGATTTATACATAGCAAAAGCTGCTCCTGTCAGTCCAAATATAAATGATGGCATCTTTCCTTGTGATAAAAATCTAGTATATTGAGGAGATACAAATTCAGGTCCCTGAGTAAATTGGTGATAGAATATGTTTAAAGCACCTGATATCGTTTCTCCACTTGCAGTCACAATTTGACCACCAGCCTCGGTAAACCTTATCGTTGCTACTAATATATGATGCAATCCAAATGGCAACAGCAACCTTTCTCCCGCTCCAAATAAAAAAGGCCCAAATATTCCCGCTTTTTGAATCCCATTTCCAACTGCTAATATTCCTGTTTCAAAGAACGGCCAAATAATAGGTACTAAAATTCCTGTAGTAGACATAATAAGTACAGTAGCTATAGCTACAAATCTTGTTCCACCAAAGAAAGAAAACGCATCTGGAAGTTCAATATTTTGAAATTTTGAATGGATCATATAAACCAAGATACCACATATAAGTCCACCTAAGGCCCCAGTATCAATACTCTCAATTCCCATTATCATTTTTGTGTTAGTTGACTCCAAAATTCCTCTAGATGACAAATAAAAATTTGTTCCTAGTTGTAGTGATATATATCCTACTAAACCTGCAAAAGCTGCTATTTCTTTATTTTCTCTAGCTAACCCTAGAGGAATAGAAACTGCAAACATCAGTGGTAAAAAAACAAATGCTACTAAACTAATCTTAATCATAAAATTAAATATAAATTGTAATACTGGTATACCTAAAAATGGAAACATCTCAATAGTTGTAGCACCTGTAAATGCAGCTCCTAATCCTAACAATATTCCCATAGCCGCCAGCAATGCCACTGGTAGCATAAAAGTTTTTCCTAAATTTTGAAAAAATTCCCATCCACTTACACCATTTGATCTTTTTCTATCCTTCATCTTAATTGTACCTGTACTCATAAAATTTCCCCCTTAAAACTTAAATATATTAAAATTATACTTCTACTTTCTATTACTTTCAACTCTGTACTTTCTTCATTTTTTTTTGAATAAAAGTTTTAGCACCATCAAAAATAAATAGATATCATCAATTAATATAACTTTTTAATGAAAAATTTAAAAAATTATATTCCCTTCATTTTTAATCCTATTTGTCAACAAAAAATCATTGACATAATGAGTTTACTGTTATATAATATCAAAGATAAAGCCCTTTCCCACGAGGAGCCGTTATAAATAATATTTTATAACATTTATTTCAAGGAGGAACAAAACGTGAAAAACAAATATAGTTTTATGTTAAGAAAAGAAGATGTAGTTAGAGAATGGTTACATTATGATGCTGATGGTGTGGTATTAGGTAGACTAGCTGCAGAAATCGCAAAAAAATTAATGGGTAAAGATAAGGTAACTTATACTCCTCATATCGATGGTGGAGATTACGTAGTAATCACTAACATGGAAAAAATTACAGTTACAGGAAAAAAATTAACTGACAAAATTTATTACAATCACTCAGGATTCCCAGGTGGATTAAGAGAGAGAAGATTAGAAGAAGTTTTAGCTAAGAACCCTGCAGAGGCTTTATTTTTAGCAGTTAGAAGAATGTTACCTAAGAACAGATTAGGTGCACAACAATTAACTAGATTAAGAATATTTGTTGGATCTGAACATGAGCATACTGCTCAAAACCCTGAAACTAAATCTTTATAATAAATAGGAGGTAAATTAAAATGGCTGTACAATTTAGAGGAACTGGAAGAAGAAAAACTTCAGTAGCAAGAGTAATCTTAGTACCTGGTGAAACAGGTGTTACTATAAATGGAAAAGAAATGAGCGAGTATTTCGGAAGAGGAATCTTAGGAGATATCGTAAACCAACCTTTAGTTTTAACTGAAACTGCTGAGAAATTTGGAGTTAAAGTAAACGTAAATGGTGGAGGAACTACTGGTCAAGCAGGAGCTATAAGACATGGTGTTGCTAGAGCATTATTAATGGCTGATGAAACTTTAAAAGCTGCTTTAAGAGAAGCTGGATTCTTAACTAGAGACTCAAGAATGGTTGAAAGAAAGAAATTCGGAAAGAAAAAAGCAAGAAAATCACCTCAATTCTCAAAAAGATAAGGTTATTTCAAAAGAGATATATTTCCACTATTGTGGAAATACATCTCTTTTTTTTACACTCAATACTCTCCTTCTCATAGATTATATCATTTTTAGCTATTCGATTAACTTACAATAGTCATTACTTTTATATTCTAATCCTTGAACACTATGAATTATTCTTCTCCCAAATAATATCACAAGCGTTATGAATACCAAAGTTAAACCATCATTACAATATAGCACTATTTTTAAAAAAAGTCCTATATGAGAAAACGAAACTGAATTTTATGCAGTTATTTTTTCAGTTTTTCTTCTAAATTAAAAATTTATATAATAAAAAGAGCATCAATAGTATAATTATACTATAATTCTAGGGGGTTATATGAAAGATAAAATATTTAAAATCGCTAAAACATATAAAATAACTTTTAAAGAACTTGGGTGTAAGGGAATTAGCTCTACTTATCTTACTAAGATAAAAAAAGGACATAATTCTATTAAAGAAAAACATCTTCCCTTATTAGTTGATTCCTTTAATAGAATTTTTCAAGAAAGAAATATAGATAAAATAATTACTATAGAAGATCTATATATCACTTCCCAGCAAGAATTGGATAACTTAGTCAATGAAAGTATTATAAATAAAAGTATCTATTCTAAAGAAAAACAAGAAAAAATAGAGTGCTTTGAGTGGGAAAAAAAAGTACATAGCTGGAAATATCGTTATTTTATAGCCAAGTACAATCAAAGAATAGAGGAGAATGAAAAGGCTTTAGATATCTATTTCTACCTATTAGATAATTTTTCTTGTTCTAATAGTTTCTATTCTATCTTAATTGAAATATCTAGATTAGAAAAATCTCAAAATGTCTATCAAATAT